>JABMPZ010000014.1 GCA_013203565.1 Parcubacteria group bacterium
AAAACCATAAATTATTATTAATGATAATCTTTTTCAATTTTAATTATCTCAATGACTGTAATAGTTTGTTTAATAAATTGATTATTCTCTGTTTTATACTCTCCAATAGGACTACAAATCAATCTTGTTGGATAATCAAAATCTATAGCGAAAAAGTTGGCTAAATCCCCATGTAAAAAATGGGCTTTACAATTAGCAGGAAGGTCTAAATAGCAAGGGGCATTCTTTAATTGGCTCATTCTTTTTCTTGTGGTAGGATTGCATTGTGCCAACTTAACAACTTGTTTTTTTATTTTATTGTTCTTCCATACTATTTCCATTATATAATATAATTCTAAAAAAAGCAAATAAATTGTTAACCAAATACATTAACAATTATATCATAACAATAAATAAAACACAAACAAAAATCACTATACCTGTGGATAACTCGATTTATTTATCTATGTCAGGGAAATTTTTTAAATAGGTTGGCAGAAATATTTTGTAGCTAAATACGACGATCGTAAGTAGCTACAAAAGGATGTTATGGAGATGTAGCGGGGATAAGTGGGGATTGGGGGTAAATATATAAAAATATCAGGGTTAACCCTGATATTTTCTAATTACAGCATTCCATCAAAAAACAAAACCAAACACACGCCAAAAGCATAAACAACAGCCAAACTTCAGCCATCTAACCAGTTATTCCCTTTTTCATTTTAGTTCAAAATGTGACGATCGTCCCATTTTGAACCATTTTCAAATGGCAACAAATGGGCACGATCGTGTCCATTTGTTGCCATTGCACATTCGGGATAATATGGCTGACAAACAGAAGACAAGCGAACCCCGTCGCAATACTTGTAACAAACCTCGGACCCAACTTGTTGTGGTTCGGGGCCGCAAACCCCAGAATGCCCAGAACAACACCCGCTCCGAGCATAAACAACCGCAACCTCTCCCCCACTCGCAACTAAAACCATAATAAAAACCAAACAAAAAACAAAAAACAACTAGAAATTTTTTGAACATATGTCGTTGAGGCTTTACAAAAACAAAAACGGTCTTCCGAACCAGTGGCAATCCTAAAAAGGATACCCTGTACTCTTTCGAATACAGACCTCAACGACGAAATACCGGTCGGAAGACCGTTTCTACTGTCGTTAAGGATTCTACACCATAGATTGCAAAACGCAACCCTTAGGCATCTTATAACTTTATTTTACTACACTTTACAAAAATTACCTCTTAACTAATCTTTGGATTTTTTCTCTTCAGTCATTACTACGCCAACCTTGTTTGTAAACTCAAATAAAAATTTCTCAACATCCTCTACTTTATCAAAAAACTCCGCATATAATTTCTTAAAATCAATATCTATTTTTACATCTCTCGGATCCGGAGTCATAAAATCTAGCCCACTTTCAGGTTGTTCAAATAGCCTTAAATTACAATGTGCAAAATAATTTCTTATTGTATTAAGCCTATTAAGTTGTTGAATTCTTTTTTTATAAAGCTCTCTGACATTTAATCTGACAATTATTTTTTCAAGAATTCTACGCCTCAAACCAAAGCTAAAATACTCATCATAAAGAATATCGAGAAAAAAAGGTAAGTATACCCTCTTAAGATAGTGTTGCGAAATAATTGAGTTGATAGAATACTCAACATTTGCAAACCTTTCAATAACTTCACCTCTCCACTTTCTCAATTTTTCGTTTTCCATAAATTTCATTTCTCAATTAATTTTTGAAGTTTGCTTAAAAACTTCAGTGTAAAAATTCAGAATCCTTCCGGATTTTTTAAAATACTGAATTTTCACGTGCAAACAACATAATGCAAATATTCTGTGGTTTTGCTTGCTTTGAATTTTCTATTTTCTGCTCTGTCTGCTCTAAATCGATTATAATCTTTGGTAAAATATCCATATTTGCCCCTCAAACTCATAATCTCCTTGATATCATCTGTTGTCATTAGTCCTTCGTTATTGTAACTCAAAAAGATGTATTTTACTTTGGCTTGCAAAATTAAATCTTTGAAAGCTTCTTTCACCTTTGGACGCGAGCAATAAATAGATTTCTGATCTTCGTAATTCCTCAAACCTGTTTTTCCATTTATTGTAGGATTATCGTACTTAGCAATAGTTTCTAATATATGATAATTCGTAGCGTACTGCCTCTGATTATAGGGCGGGTCTAAGTATAAGACATCTCCGTTAACTTCTTTTACAATTACATTTATGTCTTTATTAAATACTTGATGCTCTTGATCGTTTATTATCAATTCAGCTGGTCTTAAAACTAAACTTTTTAAGGCAGAGGTTTTTAATTTTTTCAAAAATGCTCCATAAACAGAAGTTGTGTTTGCATATCTATCGATTGATTCTAATAATGTAGCGAGTAAAAAATAATACTCATCGTTATTTATTAAACTATGATTTTTCCACTCTTCTATTTTTTGCCTGATAGCATCGCACCGCATGCCATTTTCATCAGAAAAATACAGTCTCTGTATTTTTCTGTTTTTGGTCCCTCCTAAACAATAATTTTTATAGATAAAACCTTTTACACTCTTTGAATTGGTTAGATAATCACAAACAATAGCGCCTCTCTGGTCTATTTCTTTATTTTGTAATTCAGGGATTTGTTTAGATAATTTTGTAAAAGTTAGCTCTTTATGATTGCCAATATAATGCCTATTCAAAACATAACTATAATATTGGATATCATTGGCAATTACACTGAACCCTTTTTTCTTAAAATATCTCCCAACAATGCCAGTTCCAGCGAATAAATCACAAAAAGTATTGCAGTTTTTATCAACTACTTTATTTATTGACTCTTCTAAAAATCCTAAAAGTGATAATTTTGAACCTATGTAGTTCATGGATTAACTTTTATTATTATTTTCTTCATCAATAATTTTATTCAATCCTTTTTTCCATTCCTCTGGGTCATACCAGCCACAACCAACGCAACCAAACTTTTGGTTATATTTCCTATTTCCTTTATAGAAAAATTTAATTCCTAATAAATACTGGCGCATACCAGTTTTTTTACACTCTTCGCAATTTCTGCTTTTCAAAAGATTATGCTCTCTAACAAGTAATATATACCTCTTTTTAATTTCGTCATCTGTTAATACTTCTGGTAGTTTGTCTTCGGAACTATCCCATCTTATTTCCGGAACCCTATGGTCAATCTCAATACTTCTACCTGTTGGAGAATACCCAAGAATTGCATCTTTATTTTTATAATAATTAATTATTCTCTTTCTAATCTTTGTTGGAAGGACAACTCTCCTTATTTCTTCCTCTGTACGTTCTAATAATTTTAATTTTCTATGTGGTGTAATCCTATTACATCTTTTGCAAAAATCCCTTTTCTCCCAATTTGAACCTATTTTTTCTAATTGAAAACCATCTTGTCGAATCATTTGTAGTGCCTTTGCTGGTTGTGACCCAGGCAATTCGCATTCAGAACAGTGCCATTTTAGATCTTTCAAAACCTCAAAAATTCTAAACTTCTGTGTTTCTTCTTTGTACGGATTATCTTTATTGTTTGACATAAACTTTAATATTTGAAAATTAAAATATACTCGTGCTTAAAAATATAATAATCACTTGAAAGTGCTCGGTATCTCCATATACCCTCTTTGTTTCTCTTTGCTCTATTCCCTTCCATGTTTTTTATTATAACACTCTTTAGGGTTAATCCTAATTTCTGAGCTTCATTCATACAATAGAAACCCAGGGGTATCCACTGACCAGCAGTATATTTGTCACCAATAACAATAGCAAGATATCTTCCTTTTTCTAAAACTGAAATAGTATTACTCAAAACATCGGCGAACATTCTTAAAAAATCCTTCAATGATTTTGCATTAGATAAATCTTCCCTCAAATTGCTAAATTTCACTATATTTGCATACGGAGGATGCAGGATAGCTAACTGAACATTTTTCTTGCCTTTCTTATTTAGAGCTTCTTTGACTTTTAAAAATGTATCAGGATTTGTGCTGTCCCCTATCAATAATTCCGAGATATTATCATTAGGATCAATTTTTTTCTTGATTTCCTCTATAAGATTGCTTTGTATATCAATGCCTATAAATCCTCGCTTTAACTCCTCTGCTTTGTAGGCCGTTGTGCCACTACCAATAAAAGGATCTAATACAAGTTCATTCATTTTTGTATATCTCAAAATCAATTGATGTGGTATTTGTGGAATGAAATTGCCATGATAAAAACCACTATGTTTTCCACTGTTTTCCCTTTTGGATATCATCCACAAACTGTCTGTCAAAACATCTGAATCCTTCCAATTTTCTAAATTTATATCATTAAAAATTGGCATCGTAATATTTATGTAAACTTATCTATTATTACTTTAACTCTTTTTTAAAGATTTTTCAAATGAATGGATTTATTTTGGGGATATTGAAAAAAAACGATGGGGTGTGGATAACTTTTGTTTGACAAGTTCTTTATTTTGGTTGATTATAAATTAATATGAGTAAGAAGAAAACTCTTGGTCTTGTTGTTTTTTTTGTTTTTGTTGCCGTCGTTGCTGGCGGCCTTTTTTGGTGGAATTCTACTCGTGTTGTTGTTGGTAACTCTTCTGATTATATTATTACTGATATCGGGGATGGGGCTCAAACTGTTTCAAATGATAAAGCTGGGTTGAGTTTTGATGTTCCTGCTGGTTGGATTGTTGAGAAGATTGAGGAACTTGAGGGATTTATAACAATTTATACCACAAATACAAAATCGCTAAAATCAGATACCATAGAGCCACCATTAGAAAATGGCTGTTTTATAGCAATAGCTATAATATATAAAGAAATGAATTTCGAAGAAATGGAAGAAGAAATAAATGATATGCATTTTGGCTTGGGTGTAAAATCAGAAAAATTTGAAACAATCACTATAAATAATCAACAAGCTCTAAAAAATACATACGACACAGTGTTTATGGGCAAGGGAACTGCTATATATATCCCTAATAAAAACAAGTTTTATAGTTTTGCTACCTATGCAGGTCCGAAAAACGAAGAAAAATGCTTACAGGATTTTGACGAATTCATAAACAGTG
>JABMPZ010000015.1 GCA_013203565.1 Parcubacteria group bacterium
GCACTTTTTGTCTTTGACATAATTTAACTTTTAACTTATTAATATACCCACAGGGCATAACAATCCCTAAGCTCAATGCTTCGCTTCGCTCGCCTTTCACTAACGGATTATTTATGTTAGCAAAAATATCTCAATTTGTCAAAAAAAACAGCAATAATATGTTAATATTTCTTGTTGTTTTTTTATTGTGTTTGTTGAGTTTTGGGGCAGGAATACTAGTTCAATCATACATAGATATGGAAAAACCCCAAACAGAATTTCAACAAAATCAGTAGGGGAGTGCATAAAATATTTTGTAGCTAAATACGACGATCGGCGTATTTAGCTACAAAATATTTTTATTCATTTTATGCCTTATCATCGTGAATTTTACGATGGATATCACGCAATCTTTTACTAGTAACATGAGTATATATTTGAGTAGCAGTTATATTCTTATGTCCTAAAAATTCTTGAAGAGTTCGTAAGTCCACCCCCTTAGAGAGCATATTCGTAGCGAAAGTGTGCCTCATAACATGCGGAGTAATAGTTATAGGAACACCTGCCATAATGGCGTATTTTTTTATACTTATTTGGATAGTGCGAGGTGATAATCTGTGATTATCACTCTTTTTATTTCTAAAATTAATAAAAAGAGCCTTTTCTTGTAGAGATTCTTTTTGACGATCACGGGATTCAATATATTGCCTTAACCAATAGACAGCTTCTCGAGAGAAATACACAGGTCGCGGACGGTCACCTTTGCCAACAATCCTAAGCTCTAGATTTTCTGTCTCTGGTTTTAGTTTGATTTGTTCTCTGTCTAAGCTCAATAATTCAGCTATTCTCATTCCAGTTGAATAAAATGCCTCTAAAATAGCCTTATCTCTTAATCCCCAAATTGTAGAAGTATCAGGTGCTTCAAGTAAGCTTTTTAGTTGATCTTCGTTTAAGAAATCAACTGCTTGTACACTTTTCTTTCTAGGTAATTTAATTTTGTCAGAGGGGATAGATAGTATGTCTCTATCAGCAAAAAAGTTTAATAAAGACCTTAAAGCAACTAAATAGTAATTTTGAGTAGTTTTTTTGAGAGTTTTTTTAGTACTCGGAGATATTTGTCGCGCAAGAGAAATTCTATATTGACGGATATGGTCAGGGGAGAGTTCATGAGGTTTTAATTTATTTAATTTATTTAATTTTAACCAAGTTAAAAATTTTTCTAAAAACTTAGAATAATTTTCTTGGGACTTTGAGTTCAATCCTTTTTCAATTTCAAGCCAATCTAAAAAATCGTTTTTATAAGAGGGGATTGGGTTGTTGCTTTTGTACATATGTATTACTTCGCTTAAACTAAATTATGCGAACCACTATATATAATAATCATAGGGCTTGCGAGAGCCCTTGTCAATCCCCTGTTGTGGATAAGTTAAATAAAAATTAAATAAAAAAATAAAAAGTTTTTATTTTTTTATTCTGTTCTTTTTATTCTATTACTCCGTCCACTTCCCTATCCCCCTTGATGGAATTTTTCGTTGTTTCCCATAAGTTTATGAATGTTTGCTCTATCCCCTGCTTAAACTCCTGTTTTTCTTCCTCCAGTCCCCTCTTAACTGCCTCTTTTCTTTCTGTGAACCAGAACTTCATATCATCATTTGCGTTTCCTTTTATAAAGTCAATTGATTTTCTGACTATTGATTTGATTGCTCCGTATATCTTTATGGGGATTTTTTTTACGATCCAGTTGATAGTTTGACCCACCTTATTACCTATAGTTTGCTTAGTTGCATCTACTTTTTCTTCAGCATACTCCCCTACTTCATTTTTTATTGTTTCTTTTATATCATTCATTATGTCATTGGTTGTTGTAGTGGACAACACAGCCATAACTTGTGTGGCAAAAAATAAAGAAAATATAATTATTAATAATGTAAGAAGGTGTTTTTTCATAGCTTCTCTATGGCTTGTTTAAGCCGTTTTAATGTTTTTTCTTTACCTAAAACATTCGCTATCTCAAATGGCCCAGCTGAAGCTTTTTTACCAGAAAGTGCTACTCTCAACGGCCATAATATTCCACCTCTGTCCCCTGTTTTTTCTGTTTCTTTCATAAGAACATCTGTTATTTTTTTCTCACTCCACTCCCCTATTTTTATATTATCCAATAACTTGTATGATGTGTCAAGTGATGTTTGCACTCCCCTATTATCCATTTTTTTCCATTGTAAAAGCTCTGGAACATAATCTAATTTGTCTTTGAAAAGATAATCAACTAAATCAGGGGCCTCTGA
>JABMPZ010000002.1 GCA_013203565.1 Parcubacteria group bacterium
TTTGCTATTTAATGATGTTGGAAGTACAAATGGTAGTATAAAAATTAATACTGCCATTACCAAACCACAGCAATTTACTTTTGGAACACAAATAAGAGAAACTCGCTCAATATCAGGCAAATTCTGGGGAAAAAGAAAAGGAGTTTTTGAAATCACTTTGGAGGCAATCGTATTGGATACGATAAAATATGTGCCAGATTTAGATATAGACAAGGCGCGAGGCTTTTTAATGGTTACGCTCAAGGATGACAAATCCAAAAAATCCTTGCCTGCTTATCTAAAAGTTAAAGTGGAAGGAGTAGACGCCAAAAAAGAACACATTACAATTTTAGAGGGTCCATATCATGGCAAATCAGCGTCAGTTGACCTTGGGGATGACGGTTCTTCTTGGCTTATTGCGAATGTTAAACATAAGCCAATGATTCGTGCTAAGTATTCCATCTCCAAAAAAATCTTTATATTAAAAGGTAAAAAATACAAAGCTGTAGATTATCCACCAGCTCCTTGGAAAAAAGGGGTGTACGACATCGCAATTCCAGATTATCCTCACAGAGGTGGTAGAAACTATCTCAATCAATCCAAACGAGCTATGACATGGTTTAAAATTAGCTACGGTAACGAAAGATACTTACATATTGGCGATGGGTCGCTTGGTTGTATGACTCTTATTGAAAAGAAGCGTTGGATGGAGATTTACGACATACTAATAAAAGCACGCAAAGGCGACTTTATGAGTATTGGTGTTGTGGAAATAATAGATTAAACCTATGTGGTATAAACAAAAAAAGTTTTATGTTTGGGGATTTATTGTTATTCTTGTTGTTATAACTGCCATAGGAAAAGTTTTTCCTGAAGAAGCGGAGGATAAATTATTAGCCAGTGTTCAACAATTTGGACCCATAAGAATCGGTGATGATACTATAGCTGGTCCAGGCGCATGGACATTCGCGCCATATATGAGAATACCATTAGCTAAGTTCTATGTCAGCACAGTAGAAGATGAACTTTGGTGTAGCGGTGAGGATTGCGGTATTGATGGTTCTTTGATTGAAACAATGGGCGGATGGCTGCAAGTTGAAAACACTTATTTTGATCCTGAAATAAAATCAAAAACAGGGCTTAATTTAGAGGAAAACAAAGATGTCAAATCCATTGTTCTTATTGGTGATACTAACGGCAAAATAGTCGGCATCTATCCTAATAGAGGATTGCCAGATGTGATGGATATTTTGAAACTTCATCCTGATTTGGCAAACTTTGATTTACTGCCTGGTGTTAGCGAATTTAGAAAATTAAAGGTTAGGATGTTAGCCCCGCTTAAGCCGGGCGATGCAATAGGACATTTATCAGACATATTAGTTGAAAATTCCATAACTCATATTCCAAAAGATAAAAAATTCTATTTATACAGCTTACAAAAAAGAAAATACGATATTATTATGGGAATGCTAAATTCAATACAACATGAACCACTTGTTTTGGGTGGCCAAATAATGTTTGGCTTTGGCACTCCTACTGAATCACCATACCCGGAAATGCCTTATCAAATCCCCCGACCAAAATTTTATGTCGCTGTCGCAGAACCAGATGGCTATTGCGTTGCGGATATGTGCGGTCTTGAAGGTGCATCAATTAAAACAATGAATGGATGGTTGCAGGTATATAATACAAAATTTGTAGAAACAAAAGAATTTTTTGAGTTTGACTTGTCAAAAAATAAAGAAGTGAGTTCAATGGTTATCGTAAGTGACCAGAATGGAAAAATCATTGGGATTTATCCCAACAAAGGATTAACGGATGTGATGGATATTTTGAAACTTCATCCTGATTTAACAAACTTTGATTTACTGCCTAGTATCAGTGAATTTAGGAAATTAAAGGTTGGAATGTTGGCGCTACTCAAGCCGGGCGAGACAATAGGATATTTATTAGACGCATTAGTCAAACATTCTATGACTCATATTCCGAAATATGAAAATGAATATGCTTGTTTTACAGATAGTTGTCGTTACCCTGAACCAGACCCGCCACATGATTTCTTGTTTGCGGAAATAGATCACTTGGGTGGCTGGTTTATTGCCAATGATGAGGATAATACAGCAATGATTGAACTATTCGGTCTTAACCCAGAGAATGTATTAAGCGGTAAATCCTCGCTTGTGGTTTTAACAGACGCAGATGGAATTATTGTAGCTCTCCATCCGAATAAAACACTTAGCGATACTTTTACAATTTTAAGCCAACATCTTGAATTAATTGATATTGAAAAATTACAAGATGGCTGGCACAACTTTTTTGACTTGTAAGACACTATTGGGGTCAGGAGCGCTCCTGACCCCATTTTTATTTTATGGAAAGGGTGGGAGCAGGACTGACAAAGGATAGGAGAATATCCAACAAACCCCTGACCCCAGTAGTGTCCCTGACCTCCATTCAATATAAAACAAGTAAAATTCAGTGATAACAACATTTGACCGATCGGTCAAAATCTATTACTTTAGAAAAAACATTACTCTTTACTACTCTGGAGTAGCAAAGAGTAATGTTTTTGTTTGTATATAAAAAATTTGTATATACAAAAATAAAAAATCAATATCTTTTTATCTCGTATTTGTCTTCAAAAAATACTATATTGTCTTGTTCTACTGCTTTTATTAGGTTTGACACATCTCCGAATAAATCTGGCAATGTTAGTATTTCTTTTTTGCTTAGAAAAAAATTCTTGCCAGCATTAAAATTTTCCTGTAATTCACCAATTAAATCAGTTGCAAGCACTATATGAAAATACTTATCTTCTAAAAGATCTCCTTCTGGAGTATAGTCCATTTTATGTTCAATTCCTTTGAAGATAAGTTTGCCAGCAAGGTTTGCTTCTTCTTTCAACTCTCTTTCGGCTACTTGCTGTATTGTTTCACCCCATTTTATTTTCCCTGTGATAAAACCATGATAACCATAATAGGGCTCTTTGAGTCGCTGTTGAACCATATACCTACCTTGCTCATCTTTAGCAATAACTAAAATACATACTTTTGCTTGTCTTTCTAATTTTACTTCTTTACTGTCTATATCAAATCTATTGGCATATTCTTTACCTCCTTGTGTTAAACGATAAAGCCCATCATCACCTTTTAGAACAACTCCCCCACTAACCAATTGCTTTATATGAAAGGTAAATTGGTCACTGGAAATGTTTTCAGAGTTTAACGCAGAAAAACGAAGTTCTTTTTCTAAAAGTAAATTTTTAAGAATAATTTTTTGAATTTTATGTGGCATATTATTTTATACTTATTATACTCAAATATAGACAATTGAAAAGGTTATGTCCAGTGAAGTGAACTTCACTAACCTGTTGAAAGTGTTGGTTTGTCTAATCCTTTTAGACTTGTTAAAATACACCTGTATGGTTAAAATTATACAACTTAAAGTTTCCAAGATAAAATACAGCGGGGATTCTATTGGTGATGATATTCGCGTGGAGATTGAAGTCCTTGGCAAGTTTTTATGCATTGATAAAAGAATTAAGCAGGGAACTACAGCAAAGATAAACAAAGAAATAGGCAGATTTGAAACCGATAGAAAATCATTTAAGGCAACCATTTCTATTGCTGTGATTGAAAAAGATTTGCTATTTAATGATGTTGGCAAGACAAATGGTAGTGTAAAAATTCATACTATTACCACCAAACCGCAACAGTTTACTTTTGAAACACAAATAAGAGAAACTCGCTCAATATCAGGCAAATTCTGGGGAAAAAGAAAAGGAATTTTTGAAATCACTTTAGAGGCAAAAGTATTGGATAGGATTATGTATGTCTCACTTGAGCAAGGAGAAGGCGGGTGGACTAATGTGATACCTGACAAAAACAAAAATATTGAAATCGCCCTGCCTGCTTATCTGAAAGTAAGATTAGAAAA
>JABMPZ010000003.1 GCA_013203565.1 Parcubacteria group bacterium
GCAACTAGAATAACAATGAATTTTCGGCGAGCCCGAACTTCTTCGTCGCTTCGCTCCTCGACCGCATTGCATTCTCCTCGCTACACTCGTCGGGGCGTATAACAGCAATTGCGATGTTAAACTCAATTGCCCTTACGCCGAGCCTAGATGTAACCTAGTTTCTTAGATGCGATAACAAACATAGAATGAGACCAACAAAGAGGAGATACCGATACTTGAATCTTATTATTAAAAAATTGTTCTGGGATGTATTTCTTGCCTTTCATGTCATTTAGAACTTTATTGTAATATTTTAATGCTTTATTATTATTTCCACATTCTCTATAATAAATGACCATCCAGAAATTCAATAATGGCCAATATCCTGCCCCCTTCTTATAATGTATCTTCTTTTTATACATCCATCCATCATATTCATCATTTTCATAACGATAAACTCCAAAATTTTTAACAATTATTGCTTCAATTATTTCTATTGTTTTTTTCATCCTTTTGTCTTTAGCAGGAATTAACTCTGATGGCCACACTAAACCCAATAAAGCTGCATCAATTCTTTCATCATTTATCTTTCCAAAAGAGCGATAAAAATTATTTTTAAAATTTTTTAATAATACTTTTTTCATTTCATTTGAAGTTTTTTCCCATATCTTGTTCGGGACTAGCTTATTCGCACATTCCAAGCCTTTTGCACAAATTGCTAAAGAGTATGTAAAATTATCTTCTAAATCAGGAAAACATAGTCGTTCTTCCCATAAATCTTGGGTAACTAATTTGAAATGATCTTTATTCCACACCTTACATAAACCATTTGCAGACTTTGTAATAAGTTCTTCAAATTTTTTGCATTCTTTTTTGTTATTTTTATAATAATCATAAATTGCAATCAGAACACTCCCTGTTTGATCAGGTTGAAAATGATGCAAGGCTTTTTTACCATTGATATAATATTTTTCATAAAATAATCCTGTTCTTTTCCAACCTTCTACTTGCATACACCACTTGAAAAATTTCTCTTGGATTTTTAATCCTAGCATATTAGCTGCAATACATGTATACATTGCATCTCTTGGCCAAACAAATTTGTAATATTTAGCTTCTTTTGGAAAATATTTTTTTGTAGAATTTGCCGCAATAATCGCCCCATTGGATAACAAACAATCTTTAATTACCTCTTTGCTGGTCTTTAGTAATTCTATTATTTTTTTACTCATATAACCCATATAAATGAATTCATTTAATAAATTATCGGAACGGCTCGGCTTCAGGGCAACTCTACGGACGCAGCTTTTCGGAACTTCGCAATCAAAAACGAGTTTAACAGGAATCCGATGTTAAACTCAATAAAAAATCGGCTAAATATAGAAAAGGGGCAAAACTATCTCAGATACTTCCAATTCGAAACATCTTTCACCACTCTATTTCCAGAATTTTTGTCTGGATGCCATCTTATATAATGACCGCATGGAGAAAGTAATTCTGAATGTTGGTCATCATTTTCTATCTTTACTGCTGAAATTTCTTCTGAAAATACTGCTCCAAGAATTAGCAATTCTTTTCCTGAACCACAATTACCAGTATCATAACAATCCACCACACATCTATTCGTTTTTATTCTAAGTTGATAAATTGTTTTATCTTCTTTCCTTGTAAATGATCTTGTCGGTGCAAATACTTGTGCTTCTTCAGGATTAAATGTTGCAGACAATAACGCAGTATGATTATAATATGATGTATGTTCATCAAATAGTTCACGAATTAAATCATCATTTCCATGTTCAATAATTTCTTTTACTTCTGCAATATGGCTTGTTAAACCTCTGCTTAAAGCCATAGATAATAATCCTTTACTTTCATATCCTCTTATTGCACCTTTATATAAAACAATTTCATCATTAGAATTAGCACTTACGTGATATTTTGGGTCAATTTTAGAATAATCAAAAGATAAATCTGTCTGATTAAATGGATTCATAGGTAATTGTGGTTCTCCATCTATTCTTTGAATCATCAAATTCCAAGATGTTTCTCTTATTCGTTCAGCTAAACTTTGACTCATAGTAATAGTTACTATATAGTAGTATATAAAGTTATCGTTTTGCCCCTCAATTCTTTTTACTAATGGTGCTTCGCACTTGATACGCCGATTTTTTTACTTATCCCTAGCGGGAGAGTTTAACAGCGATCGCCATGTTGAGGCGAAATTTTTTGCAAGTAGTTGAAAATAGAACTAAAGAAATTGAAAAAGCAAAAAACTTACCCTTCCCCACTTCTGCTCTCTAAAGAGTCTAATAATCGTTCGCAGGGGTCGGTCGCCTAACAGGAATTCCCATGTTATACGCAATTTTCTCGGACTAGCTCATCTAAATACTTGGCAGATGGGATAAATTCTTGTTTCCTATCTATAATTTGACATTGTCTTCGTTTTTCAGTTCTTACTAAATATTTAAAGGCTTTTCCC
>JABMPZ010000016.1 GCA_013203565.1 Parcubacteria group bacterium
AAATGGCAACAAATGGGCACGATCGTGCCCATTTTTTGCCATTGCACATTTAGGATAATAAGACAAACAAACAGAAGACAACTGCGAACCATTACGGCTTTTATTTAAAAACTTCAACGCAAAAATAAACATTGATCACAACTTATGACCTTAACTTACATTCCTAAAAAATTATTTCGTGTTCTTCACGCAAATCTTTATAAAACAACATGCTGTCGTCCTGCCAATAAAATTCAATATCCTCTGATTCTCCTACAAGGTCTTGTTGAAAAATCTGCTTAAAATCCTGTTTCACATCAAAAACAATTAATTCTAAAACTTCTTGTTTTTCTTTTTTAATCATTAAAGCTATCTTACTACTGTCAGGCGACCAAAGAACTTTTGTTTGATCTAATAATCTAACATAAGCACCAAGATATTCTCTTAAAAATTCAAATACTACATTACCAAACTTATCTCCTACGGTAATTCCAAAGCGACCTGAATAATGGTAAGCCAAAACCATTTCTTTATTTGGCGACCACTCATACCCTACACCATAAAGTAATTTTTGTTTTTTACCAGAATTTATATTAATTAAATAAAGAAGTTGACATTCAGTACCGCAATTATACAACACCAAAACCTCATCATCAGAAAACCACTCCCAACCAGAAGTTTTATAACTTCCGTAATATATTTCTTTTGGCTCACGAGTTTCCATATCTTCTATGTATAAAATTACCTGCCTATCATAAGGAATAGTTTCATCATGAATATCAAAATTTACTAAATATCCAAATCTATCTGTAAGGGGAGATGCTTGAAAATATGTAACATAATTACCATTAAAAACAACCCTCTGAATTACTTCGTGCTCAATATAAAATAAATCTCTATACTCATTTTCAACGAGTTTAGATAATAAGATATTTGAAATTTCTATAGGATCATCTCTATAGAATGTGTCTAATTCGCTACCGTTCATTTTCTTTATTGTTTCTATATTACTCGGTAAACTATCAAATTTTACGATGATAAAAACAAATACAAAGGCAACAACAAAAACCATTATTAAAAAGACAATTATTAAAAAAGTTTTTTTCATAAAATCTTTAATTAGGACTCCAATAAAAATAGGTTTTACCTATTTTCTTTAAAAATATTCCCTTAGGTACCACATTTCTCTCAAACCACTCCCTGTCCACTCCCTTACCGTGGAAATGAGTAGCAGTGGTAGGATTTTCTATCTCTCCAGAAATCATATCTTGAGCAATCTCATAACATTCATACCAACTCATTTTTATAAGTTCATTTGAATCTTCAAAGCCAAGAGGGTTAATAATTTTTGCGTAACGAGGGTCAGTAAGTTTAAATGGGTCAAATTGTTTATCCTGAAGAATCACATCATGAATTGTATTAGGCCAAGCATATGGTGTTTTGACTCTATTCATAACAACCCCAACAACCCACAACTTCCCCTCACGAGGTTCCCCCTCGGCTTCGCCCCAAATTGCCCGAGCCAAAATCATCTGCTCTGTATCATCTCTAAAATCTCCTGTCCATCTTGGGTCATCAACTGTGGGTATTCTTTTGTACTCTTCTGTCGGTCGTATCTCTTCCAACATCTGTTCTTTGTTATCAATAATTTCAAGCTCAATATTCTCTATAAGAGGCGACCTATCCGCCCAAAACTCAATATAGTGGGTGTCTGGTGGTAGATTTAATGTTTCCTGGAATTGTTTTGACTCGCCCTTAAGCGCTCTGCCACACCAGTGCCAGTATTTGTGGCACTTTTTGTCATAGTTTTTCTGTATTGTTTTGTTGATAATAAGTTTTAGGTCATCATCATCTCTGCGGAATATGCTGTACCAGGTTCCTTTCTTGGCACTGGCTTTAACAGACAAAGTGCCTAAGCCAAGGTTGATTAAAACAATAGTGAGCCATTGTCTTCTGTTTCCTTGCTCTGGTGGGTGGTTATGCTTTGGGAGATATGAAATAGTTGTTCCTTGTATCTGAAATACTCTGATTGTTTCTAATCTGGGCTGTTGAGCGACTGTAAGGTTTAATGTATGTTTTCCTTGCTCAAAATGAGTAATAAATAAGTTGGTTTGTTTTGCTCCTTTGAGGGTGTTTCCATTCCATTTTGCTCTATTATCAAAAGATAGTTTGTTGTCTATTTTTACTTTTAGATTATCATCCTTAGAACGAAAAGACCTTAGATTAAAAAGGTCTTTGATGATTGTTTTTGATTTAATCCGCTTCCATAAAGAGCTGGGGCTAAAAAAGTTATGTTTCCATGTTTCAGCCGAGGCAGTAACTTCAATACCATAGAGTCCTTGTTTCTCAACATCAAAACCCCACTCAAAACTCTTTTCTTTTAACCTTTTCCCAATTTTCTCTTCAATCAAAATCTCCATAATTTTATTTTTCAATTAATTTTCTTAATTCTATTTTACTATACTTTTGAAACTAACCAGAAATATATTCAAACCTTGGCACCTCTTCGTTGTTTATTTCCACTAACTCCAAAAACATTTCCTTAGGTCTTACCCATAATCCATCATCAGATAACGATTGATATACAACCAACCATTCGTTTGTCTCGCTATGCTTAGCACAGCCCAACACACGATATTCCCCACCCTTATAGTGCCTATAAACACCTAATTGAATTTCATTCATTTCCATAATTTTACTCCTTAATTAATTTTCACTTTTTATACTTTCTTAAAAATTGATTCAGCTTCAGAACCAATGGCTTCCGCCAGTCATCCTCTAACTGTGCCTTAATCAAATTAACCATATCCATATCTTCACTTTTCAAATCTAAATTCTTAAGTTCATTGCATTTATATAAAATTTCAAAATCAATATCAGTTGATAGGACATATTTTTTCTTCTCAGCTGGACTTACTTTTATCTTGCTTGTTAATTTTTGCTTTTTTGCCTTAAGTAATTCTTGATAATTCTTATCAACCTTTAAGGCTTGACGGAGCTTTGCTCCACGATAACCTAAGTCCACATAAAAATCTTCTACTTGTTGCAATGATTTTTGTTTCATAATTTTTTAACTTTTGTTTAAAATAAACTTGTTCCTATTTTATTCTGTGCCATCTATAAAGTATCTATTTTCTTTGAATGCTTGAATTTGCTTAATGTGGCCTACAAAAATGTTTTCTGGTAAATTGTCTAAATCAAACCATTTCCATTCCTCACATCTATCAGGTTCCATTAATTTTGGCTCTTTATCATCAACAACATCTTTCGCTAAAAATCCTACCTGTAAATAGTGCTCATCTTGTCTGGTATCATTCACAAGATTCACAAATTGAAAGTCAGTTGCATCTAATCCTGTTTCTTCCTTAAGCTCACGACGAGTAGCTTCTTTCATTTCTTCTTTATACTCTAAATGTCCACCGGGTAATCCCCAACTCCCATCACCATATATATTCTTTCTCTTACCTAAAAGCAATGAATTCTTTCTTAAAACGAATACATTTGCTCCAACATGAAATTTTGTGTATTCTGACATAACTTTTTAATTAATTTTAATCTTTTTTCATCTTAAATGCTACTAATCCAAATTTATTTATTTTTTCCTTATAATTAGGAAAACTATAATAAACCTTTTTCATTTCATCAATCGAATGAGATGGTTACAAAATACTTTCGTCGTTAGGAAATTCTTAATGAGCCTGTGAAGGCGAATTTAGAAGTTGCTATGCTCCAGTGAGTAGAAGTTTTATATTTTTAG
>JABMPZ010000017.1 GCA_013203565.1 Parcubacteria group bacterium
ATCTAACTACAATCCTAAATAACTACCTACCTACCTACCTACCTACCTACTTTTAATTTGAAAGGAAAGTTTAATTGCAATAAAGAGTATCACTGTTTTTAGCAGTGGTTTTTTCTTTTAATTGAAACCAAAATTGGTTTTTTAGTTTCTGCTGAAGATGATAAGTATTTGCATGGGAGAGAACACCAAGGTATGACTGTAGAGATTGTTCAAGGGTTTGCTTGCTAATTATTCCGTTTTTGTATTCCCAAATTCGTTTTTCTAATTTTTTAAAAATTCGTTGTTTAGTTTTTGTACGAAGCAAACGATAGTGTGGAAATAAGATATAACCAAGAAAATCAGTTCCTTGGCTGGATTTACGGATAGTAACTTTGTTTGGGTGGAGTTTTAAGAATAATTTTTCTGTTAGAAAATAATTAAGATGGGCAATGATTTTTTCCAAAAAAAGTTTATCATTAGCCACAATAACAAAGTCATCAGTGTAACGGATATAATGTTTTATTCTTAAGGTATGTTTAACAAACTGGTCAAATTCATTAAGGTAGATATTGGCAAAGAGTTGAGAGGTTAAATTGCCAATAGGTAAACCATTTTGCTCAAAGAGAGTAGAATGTTGAGAGGTAAAACTTTTGATGACTATCTCTAAAAGCCATAAGGCATCATCATCTTTTATCCGTTTGCGAATGATGTTTAATAGAATGCTATGGTTAATGCTGTCAAAGAATTTTTTAATATCACATTTAAGAATAAAACATGGCTTAAAACTGTTGTTACTTGTTTGTCTTATTATTTTATCCAAGGTGTTTATTCCTTTATGTGTGCCTTTCCCAACACGGCAAGAGAATGAATTAGAAATAAATGTTGGGTCAAAAATAGGGCTTAAAATTTTAAAAATTGCATGATGAAGTATTCTGTCACGAACTGTTGCCTTATGTATATGACGAATTTTCGGGTCTTTGATATAAAAGTTAGAGTAGGAGCCATGTTTGTATGTTTTGTTTTTTAAATCTCTATGTAATTGAAAAATATTTTGTTCAAGGTTACATTCAAATTTTTGCACATCAAGTTTTTTCTGTTTACCTTTGCGAAAGTTATTCCATGCAGAAAAAAGATTTTCTAAGGAGATTATTTGTGGAAAAATATTTTTATAAATTTTCATATTATGAATAATTTTGACATACCAATATTCAAAAAATCATATGATTTGTATAAAGCCCTTAGTGGGTATCGCAAGATTGTGCCTAAACAAGATAGATTTACTGTTTTTGAACGTTGCGAGAACACTGCTCTTGATGTTATTGAAGGTATTTTACTTGCAAGTGGTCAGCAGAAAAAAGATAAAGCCACAACCCTGGAGCGTGTTAGTGTAAAATTAAATATGCTCCGTGTTTTTATTCGCCTTACAAAAGACATAAAGGCAATTGATTTGAAAAAATATATAATTCTTGAAAACATGGTTGATGAAATAGGTCGTATGCTTGGAGGTTGGATTAAGTTTGTTAATACAGAGTAAAAGTAAAAGTATCTTTAGGATACTTTTACTTTTATGAGAAGAGAATTCGGGACGAACGCAGACACAGAACCATAGTTGTCATTAGCATTGTCGGACCAGTTGGTGTTGAACTTAACCCTGTCGTCGTTGAAGTTGAAGTACGGCACATTGTCGAACTGACCATCGGCGTTCGGATAATTACTGCTCGTCCATCCAAGTCAATAGACCTTGAGATTTACTTCCTGCTTGACGCAGGATTATATTCTCTTTGCGTCCTGTATTTATTTGGCAGTATTCTGATGTTTAAATCAGAAATCTGCATTAGACGAGAGTAAGCAGTATCTCCTCAATACAACACACTTTTGCAAATCATAATCTGCAAAACTCTGGTTGATGTATCTCTTTTGAAGAGAGAGTTCAGCGACAGCAATCCGTAAACTGCTATACATTAGCTTATCTCATTTTTAGTATATCAAATTTTTTGATATTGAAAAAGGGGTTATGCACATATTGCACATAACCCCCAAAAAATTTTTGTGAACTCAAGAATCAAAAAACAAAAAGTCAAAAGATTCAAGGATTCACAATATCAAGATTCTACTGCGGGACGAACGCAGACACAGAACCACAGTAGTCATCAGCAAAGTCGGACCAGAAGGTGTAGAACTCAACCCTGCCGTCGTAGAAGGCGAAGTACGGCACATCGTCGAACTGACCATCGGCGCACGGAGCGTATTCGTCTCCAGCACAGTCAATGAACAGATCGTCATAAGAGACGAGCCGTTCGGGATGCGTCAGAAGCATACATCCAACCTCGAATGCGCCGAGTCCAAACTCGTTAGCTATGAAAAGTTCACGAGCCCGACGGACACTCTTGCCTCTGTGGCGGAGACCGAATTGAGCCGGCACCAATAAAATGTCGGGGTTGTCCTGCTGTTCGCCTAACCCCTTAAACATCGCCACGGTGCGGTCGTGTTGCCGTAGATATTCTGGGCCTATCTTTCCTTTGCGGTAGTTATAGAACTTACCGTCCCGAGTTTGACTGATCACGGCAAACACTTTTTCAACTGCTTCGCCGTAGATGTCGGCGACAACTTCCCACCTTGGGATGGCGAACCATGCTTCAGCACCACTTGGAAGTGGCTGTTCAGCCAGTTTTTCATCGGCAGAGCCGATGTCTGGAAACAGTTCATGGAGCCGGTTAATCTGTACTGTGATATCCTTAGGTTTATAACCTATTGGATAGCCGTAAGTGGAATCCACCTTCTCATCAGCAAACTGGTTGTTCACGGAGAATTTGTTGATGAGCTCTTTTAAGCCCGCCTGGAATTCTCCACCTTTTTCATTGAGGCACTGAGCTTGATCTTCATCAAGTTCTGCTTTATCATACGTGCTTCTGCATAAGCCGATAAAGTGCCTGCCTTTGGGATTTTCGGATGTGATCAATGTTTTAGTCATCGTCATCGTCCCCCTTTTTATTTATACCGTTAGATTTTGGAGAAGTTTATCTGAACCTTATATAGATGCAATTTTCTCCACTATTAAAGAACATCATAAGTATAGCAATATGTCAAGCGGTTGTCAAGGATTTTAGTATATGGTAAAGTAGTTTATATGTTGAAGGAATTAATTGACAATTACTATTCAGAAAACCAGAGGGAAGATAAAATCCCTACTAAGTTCTATATCTCCGACGCGGGTAAATGCCCACGCCAGCTTTTTTTTAAGTTTAAGCAAGCGCCAAAGGAGAAACTTGACCCTCGTATAATGAGGATATTTGAGGCAGGAGAGATATTACATAACTATATCTATTCAATCTTTTATCAGTTAAAAATTGGAGCTGTTTTTGAGGTAAACATACCTGAACAAGAGCTTGTTTCAGGAAGAACAGATGCAATTCTATGTATAGATGGTGAAAACTATGTTTTAGATATTAAAACAATTAATACAATGCAGTTCAAATATCTAAAAGCTCCAAAGCCAGAGAATATTTGGCAGTTGCAGTTGTATATGCATTTTTTTGATATTAAAAAAGGGGTGCTTCTTTATTTAGACAAAGACAGACAAGAACTGAAAGAGTTTACTATAAGCTATGATGAAAAGGTGGCGGACACTCTTCTTGATGCTTTCAAAGCAACAAAAAGTAGAATTGAATCAGATTTAGTACCACAGGCACTTCCTGATTATCCAAAGAGTTGGCAGTGCAAGTATTGCGCATATAGGGAGATTTGTGATATAGCTGGTCCAATAGAACATAAGTGGTTAGAGTTCAAAGAAAAAATGGAAGAGGAAGAAATAAAAGAAGAGGCAAAGGACAAAGTAAAAGATAAAAAAGACAAAAAAGAACAAAAAGATTTAGGGGTTTAAGTTGTTGTGGAATTGTTTTTGTGATAATATTAAAATAGAAGTATGATAGAAGTAAAGCAACCTAAAAATAAAGAGAGATTTTTGAAAATATATGCTAATCTACCACTTAACATTCGCAGAGAGATTATTTGCGTAGTTGATGATGAGCCAGTTACATGGAATGCATCTTATCTTGAGATAAGAAACAATACTAAAATAGGGGAAAAAATATTAACTAAACTAGCAGATTTTGAAATTATTTAAGGTGAGTATCCTTTAACAGCATGTAGGGTGTATCTATGAAAAAATAACTTGACATTATAATTCTTTTTGATAAGATAGTGGCACTTATCCACAGGAATAAAAAAGGAGGTATTGACGAGTATTGATAGAAATGTGAAAATAATATAAATAATAGTTCCTCATTTAGTTTCGTGGTTATCGTTACAAAAAATAAGTATTATGGGATTATTTGCTAAAGAAAATATAAACAATAAAGAATTACTAGAAGCTATTATGAGGATGAATGAACAAATAAAATCTGTTGATGGACGGTTGACTTTTGATATAAAAATTGATAATGAGGGCTGGATAGCAAGATGTAGAGAGTTTGACGGTATTACTACTGCAGGAACAAATAATAACCCGCTACAAGAAGAAATTATGCAGTCATTGATTGATGCTGTTAAAACTGCTTTCCACATACCAATAAGCAAATTAAAAATCCAAAATAATGAATTGCAAAAGTTTCCAGAATTTCCAAAGATTAGATATAAAAAAGAGTTTCAAATGCAGGAGTTTCAAATGAATTAAGTTATAATTTATTTATGAGTGAAGATAGAATCAAACATAAAAAATTATGGCAACAACTTGGTTGTATAAAGAAAAAGGAGGTTTGGATTAGAGCATCTGAAACGCTCGGGTTAAAGGTTACACAGCCCAAAGGTGGCTCTTCGCATTATGCGATTCGTTTTCCCGGTAATGAGAGTTGGGATATAAGAAAAGGTTATATCTGTAATGTGTATGACCCTGTGAGAAAAGATATTAGTGAGTCAATTTTTAAGAAATTGTTAGACAATGGATACATTGAAGATGATATCTGGAAAGCATTAAAAATGCTAAAGTAATAAAAAAAAGAGGAAAAATCTTGTTATCAACCAGAGGGAATATTCCCAAAACTTCATTAGTTGTGGGTTTTATTTTTTATTTTAATTTATAACATTTTAAATGTTGTTTTTTATTAAGATAGATGTATATAAGAAGTACCTAAATAAAAATCTAAAAATTACTTGACAATGATACAAAGATATGTTATTATACAACCATTAATAGTGTGGCTAAGGGAACACTAAGAAAGGATGTTTCCACAAATGAGAAACCAAAGTAAGGGTAAGTTTAGTGTATTAATTGTTGAAGGAACACAAGAGATCCTGAAAGGCTCAGAAGATTTTGGAAATGAGGATAGATCTTCATTTATTGTTTTGGAAAGTCCAGGATCTGTAATGATGAAGGGAGAAAATAAAGAAGTACGTGACATGTGTGAGGATGAAAACGTCTATGGTTGGACTGAAGGCAAAGTAGAAATTTATGCCCCAACACCTGGTCGGTACATTATAGGAAAATTTGTAGATTCCGTTTCTACAGAGTTTATATGTATGAAGATTATACTTATAGATGTAGACAGCGACGGGAATACCATGTCTTGTCATACTAATTGTAGTACTTGTTCTCATGTGTATGGATGTCCTGATGATAAAAATAGTGGCATGACAGCTTGTGCAAGGTATAGTACCACGATACCGCGCAATATGTAAACTTTAGCGGTAGGTTATAGATAGAAGCTCGTAGGATAGTCCTTTTGTAAAAGGACTTTAAAAAAAGAATAAAAAGTGTGAAAAAAC
>JABMPZ010000018.1 GCA_013203565.1 Parcubacteria group bacterium
GGGCTGGGATTTTTGGATGGAAATATTTAATACGCTGGTGATGCATGCTGAAATTGATTATTTTTGAGGTCATAAACCTTACAATAATTCAATTGATGAATTCAACTTTTAGGATGAAAAAAGGAAAAGGTGTTCAAAGCAACCCGCATTTTAAAATAGGGTTTGTGAAAATCCGGGGGGATAAATAAGTTGTGGGCAATTAAAGAAAGACATATGGATACAAATACAATTATTCTTACAAGCATTGGAGGAAGCATCAAACCTCTTGATTGATGGAGACAAGAATACTCCCAACAAAGATTCTTGGAGATATAATACTTCTCACACCTTACTTTACGAGACGACTGTTAGAATTCTCGATATTAGTTGATTCTTTCATTTTAAATGAGTCAATTTATGTATTACCATCGTTTGAACATAGATATCAACCTTTTAAATCGAAC
This sequence comes from Parcubacteria group bacterium, assembly GCA_013203565.1. Lineage (GTDB taxonomy): Bacteria > Patescibacteriota > Minisyncoccia > Minisyncoccales > CG1-02-41-26 > JABMPZ01. The sequence continues at coordinate 444 of JABMPZ010000018.1, forward strand.
GATTTTGTAGATTATTTAATAAATAACGGGATTCTAAAGGTTTTACCAAATGTTGAATTAGAGGAAAGAGCTCTGAATCAAGCCAAAGAATTAATTGGTCACTTAGGGAATGACAATATTTATTCCTACAAAGATTTAGGTGATTCACAGAGTGTTATAGGCGATATCGAATATATGGTAAGAGATATATCATTACATAGAATCCGTAAAGATTTTACTTCAAGAGATGTTGAAGAATTTATTAGGATTTTCAATAGACATTTACATTTCTTTCTAAGTCCGGCTAATGATTACGTTGTCCATCAAATTAGAAATATTATGTATTGGGTAATAGGTGAGCAGCTAAAAATACCATATCAACCTGATGCTTTTAGAATAGAATGGATAAATAATCTAAATATGCATTGGAGGAAGTCAATTGCTCAAACTTTATACAAAAAAATTGCAGACTCCTTTGTCGATGATGTTAAGGATGTAACCCAAGATCACCAACCGATTGAATTAGTTATGCCCCAACTTACAACTTATGTAATAGAAAAAGCAAAAGCAAAGGAAAACTTGTTTGAAACAATGATGGATATTTGAAAAGAATTCGACAAATTTAGAAAAACCGTAGGAGAATTAGAATTAGAAGGACAAAATGCAGCAATTCAGAAAATTATTTTTATTTGTCTATCCCAGGGTTCCTGCAAAAGCAGGCACAATATACCCCTAACATGAATGGTACTTTCACCATGTAACGTTGTTCCCCACATTGTTTATTATAAAATTAAAAGGAGTTGTCTCATTAACCAAAATAGGCCCCTGAGAATTGAATATTTGAAGAGGCTCTCGGGTAGGTACCCGAATATTTTAAGCATTTTTAGGTAAATTTCCGACTAATGAGACAGCCCCTAATGTTTAATTGGGTTCGCCTGAAGAATATTAACTTCGTGACATGAGTAATTTCAAGAAATTGAGTCATGTGATTTATAGGTTGTTCGGAAAATGCTGAAATGTTGATTGGGTTTGTTTTTTAGTGATCTATATGGAGAAGGATTAATAAAATCAAACTATTTTATACTTCATCTGTAATTCGTTCATAAGGATACTTGGCTTCAATTATTTTCCTATCAATAAACGGGGGGTCAGGTATGTTCTCATTTTTTCATGTTTTTTGATATCAGGTTCTGCAAAATGGCTTACCGTATTATTTATTTTAGTATTTTTGGCCTTGACAGGGTATTTTATATCAATTATTTGATTTGCATCACGAAAATAGGCGGTATCTTTTGTATGTCAAATGCTGTATAAAGTACTTTTGCACAGTTAATTGACTTGATTTGTTAATAATTAGTTTACGGATTTATGTTTAATTAATTTAAAAGGAGATTTTTTATGAAGAGAAACAATTGCTTTTTAAGTATTCTGTTCCTGATTCTGTTTTTTACAACAGCCTTACAGTCGTATGGCCAGAATGTTCAGATTACAGGACAGGTATCAGATGCTTTCGACGGTCAAACCATACCGGGTGTTAGTATCCTGGTAAAAAATACCCTGACAGGTACAACTACCGATTTAAACGGTATGTACTCAATCGAGGTAGAAGTCGGTTCTGAGTTGGTGTATTCATTTATCGGATACGAGAAACAAACTATTGTTGTTGACCAACAAAGGACCATAGATGTTGCTATGAAACCTTTTGCTACCGAATTAGGTGAGGTAGTTGTAGTAGGTTATGGTGTACAACGAAAAAGTGATGTTACGGGCGCAACATCAACCCTTGATGATGAAGATTTTAATAAAGGGGTTGTAATTTCACCTGCTGAGATGATGCAGGGCCGTATTTCCGGAGTTCAGGTTACCACAAACAGTGGAGAACCCGGAGCTGGTTCTTCAGTTCGTATTAGGGGTTCATCTTCAATCAGGGCCAATCAGGACCCATTGTATGTTATAGATGGAATACCTCTTAACATTACTAATATAGCCCCTGGTGCAGCAACAGCCGCAGGGATTAATACAAGTGCGAATAAAGATCCTCTGGATTTCCTTAATCCTGATGATATTGAATCTATTACCGTGTTAAAGGATGCTTCTGCTACCGCTATTTATGGTTCGCGTGGTTCCAATGGGGTTATCCTTATCACCACAAAAAAGGGGAAAATAGGAATAAAAAGGGAAGGTAAATTATCGTATTCATATTATGTAGGCATTTCAAAATTGCGAAAAAAATTAGATATCTTATCTTCAGAAGGGTTTATGAACGCAAGTAATAAATATAATCTTGGATTAACCGATATGGGTAAGAAAACTGATTGGCAAGATGAAATTTTCAGGACAGCCATTACCCAAAGCCACAATTTATCTTATAGCGGAGGTACCGACAAGTCAAATTATTACGCATCTTTCGGTTATCTAAATCAGGATGGTATTATCAACCGTACCGGAATTGAGAAATTAACAGGACGATTTAATGCAAGTCAAAAGCTATTTGATGATAGATTACAGATCACGACACATATTTCTGTGTCAAGGACAGACGATGCCCGTGTCCCAATTGGAGAAACCGGTGGATATGAAGGCGACGTAATTATCAGCGCTCTCAGGGGAAACCCGACTTTCCCTGTCTTTAACGATGATGGATCTTACTATCAACATAGCTCAACATATCGTAATCCTGTGGCTATGATTGATTTAACAAATGACCACACATATACCAATCGCATTTTAGGAAACATTAGCGCTTCTTATAAAATATTTGATGATCTTACCTACAAATTAAATTTAGGCCTCGATCATACCAATGCTACCAGAAAAATGTCTCAAAATGCAGAATTGTCTTATTTGGTAAATGATGGACAGGCCAGTATTGCCAATATCGAACTCGACAACCAATTAATGGAGCATTATCTTACTTTTGATAAACAATTAAATGAAAGCAATCATTTAACTGCGCTTCTCGGATATTCGTATCAGAAATTTGATGAAAAAGGCTATAACCTTATAGTAGATGGTTTTACGGTAGAGGGGGTTGATTATATTGATAATCTAGGTTACGGAAACTATGATAATTCAATAACCGGATCATTCAAACAACAAAATGAACTTCAATCGTTTTATACACGTTTGAACTACTCGTATAAAAACAAATATTTATTGACAGCCACAGGCAGGGCCGATGGATCGACCAAATTTGGTGAAAACAATAAATATGGATATTTCCCATCTGTTGGTGTAGCATGGCGCTTAATCGAAGAAGATTTCATTAAAGATTTAGGTGTTTTTGACAACCTGAAACTTCGCCTTGGTTGGGGATTGACCGGTAACCAGGAAATACCCGGCAAAATTTCCCAGCTATTAATTGGTACTACAGCCAATGCAAATTATTTCTTTGATGGCGAAAACCTAAGTACAGGAACTACTTTTATCAGGACACCAAACCCGGATATTAAATGGGAAACAACTATACAAACGAATATTGGTGTAGATTTTGGGTTCTTTGATGGTAGATTATCAGGAAGTATTGATTACTTCTATAAGAAAACCAAAGATGTTCTTCTTCTTTTAACATCCCTTGCACCTGCACCAACTGCTTATATGTGGTCGAATGTGCCGGATATGAGAATTAAGAATTCCGGCTTTGAAATCGATTTAAGAGGAATTATTATTGACAAAAAGGATTTTTTATGGAGCGCAAGTTTGAATTTTACTACGATTAGTAACGAAGTCCAGGATCTTCCCGTAGATTTGATTGAAACAGGTGTTGCCAGTGGCGCCGGTTTGTCAGGAACCAGGGTTCAGATAATTAAAAGTGGGTATCCAATTGGTACTTTTTGGGGAAAACAATTCCTTGGATATGATGCTGATGGTATAAGTATTTACAAAAAAGATGCTGATGGAAACGATGTGAAAGAGGATCTCGGTTCAGCTTTGCCAAAATTTACATTAGGCATAAACAATGCTTTTACAATTAATAAGTTTGATGTTTCCTTCTTCATCAATGGAGTATTTGGCAATAAAGTTTACAACAATACTGCCAATGCACTTTTTAGTATGCCCAGCTTTTCAAAAGGAAACAATGTAACTGAAGATGTTATTACATCAGGAGAAAGTATCGATAATACTCCTGAATTTTCAAGCAGGTTCATCGAAGATGGCGCTTTTATTAGGTTAAGTACTGCTACCGTAGGTTATCGCCTTCCCTTCAAGGAAAATAGCTGGATACGTAGTTTAAGGTTTTATGTTACAGGAAGTAACTTATTCTTAATTACAGGGTATTCGGGATATGATCCTGAAGTAAATACTAATGGCGAATATGACGGTGTTCCTTCTATAGGATTGGATTACACCGGTTATCCACGTGCCCGTACAATTCAATTTGGTGTAAATGCTTCATTTTAAATCATTAAAACTTTAAGAAAATGAAAATATTAAAATTTAGATTTATTTATAAAATACTATTTATGTTTGTAGCAATATCTATTGCTTCATGTACAAAACTCGATGAAAAGATTTTTGATGAAGAAATGGGTACTAGTTTAATTGATGATCCGGCCAATGCCCCTGGTTTGGTAAACCCAGCGTATGCCAGCTTACGAAACCTTAATGAATTTTGGGGTACATGGGGATTACAAGAAGCCACTACAGATGAAGCTATGTTCCCAACAAGAGGAACAGACTGGTATGATAATGGAATCTGGCAACAAGATCATTTGCACACATGGTCGGCAGATCATGGCCATGTATCAGGAGCCTGGAATGTTATTTTGCAAGGAATAAGTCGAGCAAATACAGGCATCTACTATCTGAAAGAATTCCCATCTACTACTGAAATCGACGGGTATATTGTTGAATTGCGGTTTTTGAAAGCTTATTATGTTTATCTCTGTAACGATTTTTATGGGCAAACTCCGTATAGGACTTGGGATGAAACCGATTATTCCACTCCTCCGATAGTATTGAGCCGTGAAGAAGCCACACAGTGGTTGTTTACTGAATTAAAGGAAATTATTCCTTTAATGAAAACCAAATCAGAATTGCCTTATGGCAGGGCAACAAAAGCTGCGGCTCAAACTTTGCTAGCTAAGGTTTATCTGAATCAGGAAGTATATATCGGAACTGCTGCATGGAGCGACGTAATTACTCAGTGTGACGCCGTTATAAATTCTAGTGATTATACTATTGCACCTGATTATTGGGCGCAGTTTCAGTATGATAATCCCGATGTCCAGGAGGCAATTTTCACGTTTATCCGTAACGATAACTATGACCTCGGTGGCGGCGGTGTATGGGTTAACTTTACTCTTCACTACCATCAAACGTTTGGTAATTATACAAGTTTATGGAATGGTGGATGTATTACCAAAACATTCTGGGACTCTTGGGAAAACACTGATGATGCAGATGTTAGAAAATACGACAATCGTATTAGACCTACTACCGGTTTGGACCAGGGATTCTTAGTAGGGCAGCAATATTCTGTTGATGGAACAGCTTTGGATACTCGTGAGTTTGATGCTAATGGAAATCCTATTCCTTTGATTTTTGTTGCTGAGGTTAATCTTACAAATGCCAGTGAAGCTCAAGGCATTCGTTGTATTAAATATGCGCCAAATCCACAGACTACCCGTCAGTTTGATGCAGGTAACGATTTCTATGCATTTCGTATTTCTGATGTTTACCTGATGCGTGCAGAAGCAAAATTCAGAAGTGGAGACGAAGGAGGGGCTCGTGATGATGTTAATGCTATTCGTTCAAAACGTAATGCTACTCCAAGAGCCGCATTAACTCTCGATGAAATTTATGATGAGCGTGGTTATGAGTTGTTTTGGGAAGGAAAACGTCGTCAGGATATGATTCGCTTCGGTCATTTCAATGATGCTTATTCTGAAAAACCTGTAACACCTGCTTATACGTGCATTTTCCCGATTCCTCAATCAGCTTTGGACGTAAATCCTAACCTGGTTCAAAACACGGGATATTAATATTAGTGATTTATTATCAATAGATATCATGGGGCTGTTTGGAAATTAGGCCTTTTTTCCAGATAGCCCCATTGATTTTTGTGAGAGAATGAGAAAATGCTAAACTGATAATGGGCATTTAAGCATTCAATCATTTAAGCATTTCCACTAAAATAGTAGTAGTACCAAATAATTAAACCTGATAGTAAAAAAATAAGTTCTATGAAACCTTGTAAACTTCAAGTTCTGGTATTCGGATTTTCATTTCTATTATTGGTGAATTTATCATCACAATCTGTAGTAGCTCAGGGTGAGGCCAATTCTCCCTGGCACATAACTGCTACCGATACATCAAATTATGTTGGAATTGCCCTTGCAAACGGGCGCATAGGAATTTTACCTTCAATGAAACCTTTTAAGGTTAGCTCCATCATTTTAAATAATGTTTATGACAAAGGATCAGCACAGGGAGTTAGCAGAATGTTGAAAGGTCTCAATTTTGCCAATATTGATTTAACTATTGATGGAGTTTTAGTAGATGAAACAAATATCTCAAATTGGAAACAGGTACTTAATCTGAAAGAAGCCTCATTGACCACAACCTTTGATTTTATGAAAAAAGCTGAAATTTCTTATACTATTTATGCTTTAAGGGGCATGCCTTATGCAGGTATTATGGAGGTTAACATAAAATCTTTAAATGATATTATGGTTAAAGTAGCCGGTAAAATTCTTTGTCCTTCCGAATATAAAAATCCGGTTAATACTTTCAAAACTTTAGAAGATCTGGAAAACAGGATGCCATTGCTGCAAACCACAGCCGAAAGTCCTTTTGGAAAATATACTCTGGCTTCTACAGCTTCTTTTATTTATAAGGATAAACACCCTGAATTACATCATAAAATAATATCGGAATATGATAATGAACTAACTTTCGATAAAAAGATTTCAAAAGGCGAAAGCTACAGTTTCGGTTGGGCCGGGGCAGTTTGCACAACCCGTGATTTCGACGATCCTTTAAGTGAATCAGCAAGGATGGTAATTTTTATTATGCTGGGAAATGAAGATGTCGTAATTGCCAAACACAAAAAACTGTGGTCAACCTTATGGGAAGGGGATATTGAAATTAAGGGGGACATTCAGTCGCAACGCGATATCAGGCTTGCTTTATATAATCTGTATTCATTTTCCCATGCCAATACAAACCTGAGTATTCCCCCTATGGGTTTGTCGTCTCAAGGTTATAACGGCCATATATTTTGGGATACTGAATTGTGGATGTACCCGCCTTTACTTGTATTAAACCAGGATATTGCACTTTCATTGCTGAATTATCGATCCGATCGCCTCGAAAAGGCCAGGCAAAAAGCATCTTACTTCGGTTACCGGGGAGCTATGTTTCCCTGGGAGTCAGATGATACCGGGGAAGAGGCTTGTCCGGTATGGGCGCTTACGGGGACTTTTCAACATCATATTACTGCTGATGTCGGTATTGCTTTCTGGAATTATTACAGAATGACCCATGATAAGCAATGGTTAAAAAAAGAAGGCTATTTGCTCCTTAAAGAAGTAGCAGATTTTTGGGTTAGCAGGGCTACCAAGAATGATGATGGCAGTTATTCTATAAATAATGTAATTGGAGCCAATGAATTTGCGCAAAACATTGATGATAATGCTTTTACAAACGGATCTGCTCTTTCTGCTTTAGAATATGCTACACAAGCGGCAAAAGAACTGAACATATCTCCGTATCCCGTTTGGCTGAAAGTTGCAAAAAACCTCAAATTCTATTATTTCCCTGATGGGGTTACAAAAGAAAACTCCACCTACAACGGCGAAACCATCAAACAGGCAGATGTTAATCTATTGGCTTATCCTTTACAAGTAGTTCGGGATAAAGAACAAATTATCAAAGATTTGGAATATTATGAACCCAAAATATCGAAAGAAGGACCTGCTATGGGATATTCTGTTCTTTCAGTATTACATTCTCGTTTGGGAAATAAAAAGAAAGCCTTTGAATTGTTTAAACAAGCTTATATACCTAATATGCGGCCACCTTTCGGGGCTCTTTCCGAATCAGCAACAAGTAATAATCCCTATTTTGCAACTGGTGCAGGCGGAATGCTTCAAGCTGTAATTTTTGGATTTGGTGGATTACATATCACCGATAACGGAGTAATACAGGAATATCCCTGTTTGCCAAAACAGTGGAAAAGCCTGACAATTAAAGGGGTTGGGCCTGATAAAGAAACATTTTATATAACTCATTAAGTAACGGTTAAAAAACTATTGCAATGAAAAAATATTATAATCATGGAATGATTTTGTTGATTAGCATACTATTACTTACCGGATCTTGTAAGTATTCTAACCACTCTTTAACAAAAAACCTGTATCTTGAGTTTGTTACACAAGTTCAAATGCAACAGGTTTTTCACGATTCGAAAACTTTTATCGATTGTATCCCAAAAGTTTCAAAAGATTCAATTACACAACAATATGAACTACAGAAAGACAATAGTGATTTTAACCTTAAATCGTTTGTGCTGACTTATTACAAGGTACCTACTGTTACATCAACAACATATACCTCAGACACAAATGCCTCGGTTAGTTCACACATTCATCGTTTATGGACTGTATTAACACGCAGCAATACTTCTTTTGAAGGTAGTTTATTACCCTTGCCTTATCCCTATATTGTGCCGGGGGGGAGATTTAATGAAATTTATTATTGGGACAGCTATTTTACTTGTTTGGGATTACAAACAGATAAGCGTTTCGACTTGATTAATGATATGGTTGGAAATTTTGCATTTCTAATTGATAAATACGGTTTTATTCCAAATGGAAATCGCGAATATTTTCTTTCAAGGTCTCAACCCCCTTTCTTTTCATATATGGTTGAATTGCTTGCTGAAATAAAAGGGGATTCGGTAATAGTCCATTATTTGCCCGAATTGAAAAAAGAATATTCTTTTTGGATGAAAGGTTCAGACCGGGTAAACGAAGCTAACAGGGCAATAAATAATTCGGTATTATTACATAATGGGCAAATACTAAATCGCTATTGGGATAAGGATGCCTCACCCAGGCCTGAGGCATTTCGTATCGATTCTTTGAATGCACGTACAGCCAAACAAGCTTATAAAAGTTATTACCGTAATATCAGATCGGCTTGTGAATCGGGCTGGGATTTTAGCAGCCGTTGGTTTAAAGATGGCCATTCCATTCAAACAATCGAAACCACAAATATACTTCCCATAGACCTTAATGTTTTGCTTTGGAATCTCGAAAATGCTATTGCAAAAGGAGCTTTGTTGAGCAATGATACAATTTTGGCTAAAGAATTCAGGAAAAAGGCAAACAACAGGAAAAAGCTGATACTTAATGTATTTTGGGATGACAAGGCTGGTTATTTTATGGACTTTAATTTCAAAACCCAAAAACATACAACATGTTTTTCTCTTGCTGGTGCTTTTCCTTTATTTGCTTCCCTTGCAACCCAGGAACAGGCAAAACGGGTAGCTCAAAAACTTAAAGATGATTTTATGTGTAAATATGGGCTGGTTACTACTTTAACCAAAACAGGTCAACAATGGGATTATCCGAACGGTTGGGCTCCATTGCAATGGATTAGCATTAAAGGGCTGGAAAATTATCATTTTAATACACTTGCTAAAGAAAGTGCCGAACGGTGGATAAAAGGCAATATTGATTGGTATAAGAAAACAGGAAAACTCGTTGAGAAATATAATGTAGTAACAGGTATAGAAGGCCAGGGAGGTGAGTATCCCGGACAGGATGGTTTTGGCTGGACAAATGGTGTTCTTCAAAAGTTGATGTATGAATATCATTTACAGCAGTAATGTTTTATGTGTTGAGGATAGTATTAGCTTATTCAAATAAAAACAAAAGAACATGCTGAACTCCCAACGAACATGTTTTAATGTATGCCCGTTTGTTTATTGGCCTGGCCATCGGTATTTCATCCTTTTCAGTACCCTTGTACATTGCCGAAATAGTAGTAAATTCAAAGGGTGTAGCTCACATCAAATTCATTGCGGCTTGTCAGGAAAGCACTCCGTAATCGGCAACTAAATATACCACCATCCGTTGACAAGTAAATTTCACTTTAGCAGATTTCATAAAGACCTACCCCACAACCTTCCCCTTCTCCAGCCACAACCCTTCCGGGGAATTTCTCGATTCTGTGGTAGTTGTGTGTGGCGATGAGCACGGAAGTTCCTTTTATGCTGATATCGCATAGCAATTCAAAAAAAGCCGGCAATTTGATCGGGCTGGGATTTTTGGATGGAAATATTTAATACGCTGCTGATACATGCTGAAATTGATTATTTTTGAGGTCATAAACCTTACAATAATTCAATTGATGAATTCAACTTTTAGGATAAAAACAGGAAAAGGTGTTCAAAGCACGCTGTACTTTAAAACATGGTTGGGGAAATCCGGGGATAAATAAGTTGGCATTCATTGTCAAGAACTTCCTCGAATAATAAACACGGACTGATAAGATTGATTAACTTCGGACTTGAATAAAAAAATATTATGACCAAGGAAAATGCAATAAAATTATTCCAAGACCAAAGAGTTCGAGTACTGTGGGACGAAAAAGAAGAGAAATGGTTTTTTTCAATAGTTGATATTATTGGTATATTAACTGAGAGTGTTAATCCAAATAATTATTGGAAAGTACTGAAAAGCAGACTCAAGAAAGAAGGGAGTGAGTTGGTTACAAATTGTAACCAACTGAAAATGGAATCATCTGATGGAAAATTTTACAAAACAGATGTCGCTGATACCGAACAACTTTTAAGGCTCATACAATCAATTCCTTCCCCAAAAGCAGAACCTTTTAAAGTCTGGTTGGCTAAAGTAGGCTATGAGAGAATTGAAGAAACCGAAGACCCTGAAAAAACTTTTGATAGAGCAATGGAAACATATCTGAAAAAGGGCTATTCGAAAAATTGGATTAATCAAAGGCTCAAAAGCATAGAAGTAAGAAAAGAACTTACTGATGAATGGCAGATACGTGGAATGAAAGAAGGTTTGGAGTATGCCATATTAACCAACGAAATAACAAAAGCATGGGCAGATAGAGATATAAAAGCATACAAAAAACTAAAAGGACTTAAAAAAGAAAATTTACGAGATACTTCTAAAAATACTAAAGAATTAGGGCAGCAAAGTGATAACGAAAATAAGGATATTGAGAAATAAACAACGAAATGCCAACAAACGCTAGAATTAATTGCCGGTTTGGTGGTTCTTGAAAGTTAATTATCTTTGTTTGAATATGTTAGTAAATGGAAAAACAGTACAAGAAAACGGTAACATAATTTTAGCGCAAACCATTAAAACCTACC
>JABMPZ010000019.1 GCA_013203565.1 Parcubacteria group bacterium
AAATCAGGTAGCCAAGGCAACTAACAACAAACTAATGATACCTGCTGACTAATACTCACAAAAAAACTACTGGGAAACAAAAATAAAGCCAAATCTTAGCAGTAAAATCAAATATGTTGGATTTGTAACACCAAAACAATTAGCAAGATATTATGCTGGCGCTAAGGCAAGTTTAATGCCTATCAAGTGGGAAGAACCATTTGGCTTAACCTTTATTGAATCAATGGCAGCAGGCACACCACCAATCTCTTTTGACAGGGGCTCGGCTAGCGAGGTAATTGAACACGGTAAAAGTGGTTATGTTGTAAAAACATTAAAGCAAATGATAAAAGCTGTAAAAAACATAGATGAAATAGACAGAGCAGAATGCAGAAAGTATGCAGAAGAAAAGTTTGGAATACAGAAAATGGTAGATGAATACGAAAAAGTATATTACAAAGTACTAAAAACACAAAAATAACATTACTCTTTGCCACTCCAGAGTAGCAAAGTGTAATGTTTAAAAACAAAAACGACAACAAATGGGCACGATCGTGCCCATTTGTTGTCGTTTGTTTTTTTATGATTATTTCTTTCTTGAGAAATTACTCACCTTTTTTATTTGATTATTAGAAACAAAATGTAGAACACTATCTTTATCTCTTACTGCAGTTCTCCTTAGGTTGAAGTCAGAAACTATACCATGTACCCCAGCAATTTCAATATCCTCCCCTACTCTAAACTGGTCTTCAAGTAGTATAAACAAGCCAGAGATATAATCCTGTATTAAAGTTCTTGAACCAAAACCTAAAGCCAAGCCAATAACACCTAACCCAGCTAAAAGAGGAGCTATATTAACACCAAACTCTGGTAGAATAATCAAAACAGCCAACACCCATACAACCACTTTTATAACAGAAACAATAACCCTAACAACTGTCTTTGCTCTTTCTTCTTCTGCTATAGTCGACTTCTTACCAAGATCTAAACTCTTTTTAACTACCTTTCGCAAAAACCGAGACAAAAAGATTTTAACAAACCTGCTTATAAACCAAGTAACAATCAAAATGATTAAAACCTTAATCCCATGACTAAAAAACCAAGATGTTAATTGCTCGCTAATGCTTACTACTTCTCCTGACGCATTCAATACAGTTGCTAAAAACATATATTTTATTTTATAAATTAGGCATTATGCCATTCAATTTTATCTATATCCTCACCTTTGGCTATTTTATCAACCATTTCTATTTCCCCAAGGATACCGGGAATTAAATCATACTCCTTGGCTTCTTCAAAGGTCACCCACTTATACTCAACATTCTCTTCATTTAATTTTACCTCACCTGAGATATAATCACAATAAAAACTCAAAACAATTGCTGGTATGCCATCGCTTCTAATGAAAACAACATCTAAAAGATATTTCATACGACCCAAATCAGTCAAACCAACCTCTTCAACAATTTCTCTCTTAAGCGACCTCTCAATCCCAAAATACCACTGCCCTGCCTTTGTTGTGACAGGGGTGTTGATATAGTCATCAACTTCTAATCCCCCACCAGGCATAGTCCACATCCCAGGAAATACCTTTTTCTCAGAATTTCTCTTAACTATCAGATACTTATCACCCCTAACAATAATAGCAGTAGAAGTAATCCGATGCAACTCTCTATGTTTAATTTCCATATATATCTATTTCTGTATTATTAGAATCCAACAAATAACTTTTTAATTCTCCTGCGCAGTTCTTTTTAACTAATTCTGATATCTCATTAATAACCTCTTGTATTGTTGCACGATCAACAGGTGGTAAACCTTCTACAACCAACATAACATTTTTAGTTGTTTCTGTCATCTTGGATTTATCACACTCACGCCAATTCCATCTACGGCATAATATCTCTTTTTCGTCAGAATAAACAACTTCTCCGAGTTTTGGATTTTTAACTTCCTCGGAATTCAACGCTCGGAATGTTTCTGTCCCATCAGCAAGTCGTAAAATAATATCCCCTTCTACTTTGTCTATATCATCACCACCAACAGGCATCATATGTTTAATAGATATATAGTTATAAATATCAACTATCTTATTAATATGTCGCAATTCTGTGCCTTTTAGAACCATCCTGTAAAGGTTTTCAACCGAACATTTGTATTCTTTGGGTTTAGCGCCAAAAGCAGAAAAAGCCATCCTCCAAGGGGCAATTTTAGGATTTTGTGACAATGTTTCGGTTTCAAAATTCTCTTTTATCTCCTTTTCTTTTTCTCTAATTAAACTTAAAACATCTTCACTAATTCCTGTATTATTAATACCACGAGCCACAACAACCCCAACAACTAATTCAGGATATTTCTCAAATATCTCTTTTTCAATTCTAAATTTCATAAATTAAGATAATCTAATGCCCAGTAACCTTCTCCGAAGTTTCTGATTTCTCCTGTTCTTAATAATTTTTTGAATTTATCTAAAGGAAACAATTCTACTTCTATAAACTCGCTATCATCTAACTTCAACTC
>JABMPZ010000020.1 GCA_013203565.1 Parcubacteria group bacterium
GAAACGCAAATGCTATTACAACGGTTAGTGGTAATACAAGAAGTAGATTTTTAAAGATTTTTGGAAAAGGTTATTCTAAAAACTTTCATATCATACCTGGTGGTATAGACATGAAAATGTTTCCTGCTCAACCAAACAAATCAGCAATAAAAAAAATAGAGAAGAAGTATAAAATAGAAGGTAAGAAAGTAGTTCTGTTTTGCGGACGGCTCACATCTGAAAAAGGGGCTAAGTATTTAATTTCTGCAGCCAAGGATATCCAAGGCGAGGTTCTAATAGTTGGCGATGGTCCAGAGAGACAATTCCTAAATGAAATGATTTCAAGAAAGAACTTAAAGAATGTTCATTTACTGGGCTATATGACTCACGAGAAGATAATTGACTTATACTATAGAGCTGATGTGTTTGTAGCCCCATCAGTTGTTGAAGAGGCCCTAGGTCTATCTATATTAGAAGCAATGGCTGCACGCACACCAGTAATAGCTACAAGAAAAGGAGGTATTCCTCTACTTGTTAAACAGAATCATAATGGACTTTTTGTAAAGCCAAGAAATTCTGAAAAGATTTCTAATGCCTGTAACAAACTCATAAATGATGATAACTTAAGAAAAAAAATGGGTGAGGCAGCAAGAAAAACAGTAGAAGAGAAATTCACATGGGACAAGAGTGGAATAAAGTTCAACCGTCTTTATAAAAACATAACAGGCCTAAACGGAAAAAATGGCAAGAACGGTAAAAATGGACATCATAAGAAATAGATAATAAACAAATGAATTAGGGTGCTAAAAGAAAAAACGACGCAAGTCGTTTTTTTGTTTATAAAAAAATAAAACGAGGCAGTATTGTTGCTTAATACTGCCTCCTAGTTTAAAATTCACTGATTAACTACATTAACTAAGTCTAATGTCTGTTCTCTATTTATCCTCAAGTTTCCACCATTCAGACCATAGCCATTCAACGAATTTCGTCAAAGTACGCCAAGTGGCCATACGGTGAATATGAGCATCATTGTAACGTTGCTTGCCGTTTTCCATTTCCACTTCAGGATGAACCTCTCTAAAATGCACCTTATACTCTCTCAACTTTTTACCCCAGACAGAATCAGCACGATAGTTGAATTGGTCACCTAAAAGATAGAGCGCTTGGCGGGCATCTGGATGCCAATTAGCTACTTGGCCACTACGAAGCCTTGGAAAACGTCCATCCGCTAAAAGGTGGGCACCGCAAAAAGCCTTGAGCTTAGCTTTTGTTTTGAACCTACGGATATCGCCAATCGCCACAATGAGGCGAGCAGCCAGCATAGGTCCAACTCCAGTAACTGGCTCAAAAATCTTTTGATAAACATTCAAGTTCTCAACCACTGTTACTAGCTCTTTTTCTCTGGCTTTCTCCTCTTTCAAAAGAGCTTGTAAGATGACGTCACTGGCCTTGGCTTCAGTATAAAGCTCTTCAATTCCTCCTTCAGCATAGAGACCGTCTTCACTACAGAAAACCCGGCCAATAAGATGCTGATACAATCTCTGTTCACAGGCAATACGCTCTTTCATTGCATCTGTGCGGGCGATAAAAGCCTGACGAAGCAGAATTAGTCGCCTATCCCGCAGATTAACGGGATAGAAAAACTCTGGTACATCATGCAAAAGTTTACCTAAATTCCAAGCATCTTCATCTTTTTCTTTGGGTCTGCTTTCTTTCAGAGTAAAAGGTGGAATACGAAACACAGACGCATCCATCTCTTCTCCTTTGCGAGAAAGAGCATAAGCAAGGCGATCACCGCTACCACCCAGAACCATCGCCACCCTGTCTCCTACTGAAAAACCATCATACGCAGAAGGTACTTGCGTGGTAAGAAACCACTGGCCATCTACCTTCCGAACCAGTCTATTCAAAAAATCTGACGGTTTTTCTGTTTTACGCAATTTACGCCGTTTAATATGGCGTAGTAGAAAAACTGAAAAATCTTCTTCCGGTTTCACCTTACGATATTTTATCGGAAACCGACCTAGTACCCAATCAAGCTCTGCTGTATCATCAGGCAGATCATATTGATCTAACCTTTCGCCAGCCAAACTTAACAAGCAAACTTGTGTTGGCCGAGCTTCACCCTCGGCTGTTTTTTTCACTCTATGCCTAATACCAACTATTCTTGACATCTCTTACTCCTTTCGGCTTACAATAAGCCACTTACAATTGCGTCCTTTATTAAGGACAATAGAGGAGGAATAGCAAACAATTCACTGACCGTTTTACAAAAACAGGCAACTCCACGTTTGCCACTCCTAAATAAAAGGGTAAGAAGAAGACATCGCTATGCACGTTATAAACATATATGTTATCGTCCTCCCCTCAACAGAAAGGCGTAAACTAATCCGTTGCAAAAAGCAACATAAGTAATACACCCTTCCTAAAAAGATTAATATTTTAATCACTTTAGGAAAGGGCTGAAGCATTAGCTATAACGTCTAAAAGACAGATGTTGCATCGCTTCAGCCATAGGGAATTTGGCAGACAGTTAATATCACGAGCTTAAAATGCTCACATTCAACAACGTCTGCCAAAAAATCAATTACAGGAGACAAAACATCTATGCATTCGTAATCTAACAATCACCATATCGTTTCATCTCCTATTCTTAAAGAACAACTGGCTGGGCAGGACATGCTTCTTATCGTTTCAACAACACACTTAACGTCCTGCCCATGTTTAAATTGTAAGGCTGACACATTTGCCTTCGTTGTTAAAAAAACACCAGTACGGTCGTCGGCCTAAAATTATGAGGGTACAATGGCGTTATCGTTTATTAAAAATAACAGGCGCATTCATGTGCCCTCTTCAAGAAAAACAATTATTATTTTCCTTGGAGAGGGGCTGAGACAAAACCACGAACGTTTCAAAGAAACAGTGTTCATCTCGTCTCAGCCATAAATAATTTAACAGACATGCACATGTTCGAGCTATTAAAGCTCAAGTTAATCCTCGTCTGTTAAAAAATAGTTAATGAGAGACAAGACATTTGCATATTCGTAATTTGACACCCAGGTTATCGTTTTGTCTCCTATTATGAAAGAACAAATATTTGAGCAAGACAATAGTGTATCCGTTCAGATAAACATCGGCTGTCTCGTCCTGCTCAAACTTAAATTGTAAGGTTGACAGCCCTCTCATCGTCGTTAGGAACAACATAATCAAAGTCGTCAACCTAAAGTACAATAAAAAAATCGTTTCTTAAAAATAACATCACCTCCTACGTGCTCTCTTCAATAAAAACAAAGATTATTTTCCTTGGAGAGGGGCTGAGACAAAGCCATCGACGTTTCAAAGAAACAGAGACCTAATCGTCTCAGCCATAGGGAATTGGTAGACAATTCATAAAGCGAACTAAAATAGTTCAACGGAAGTAACGTCTGCCAAAAATAAAAACAAGTGAAGCTAATGAAATGTTAACACAATATCTTATTTCAGTCAAGTTTTTTGTCTTTTGTCTTACTCTCTTTTTTCCTTTTTTATAAATATTATGATAAAATAAAGAATATGGATATTTTAATCTTAGCTCCTTTGGAGCGTCGTATTACTTCTCGTGTTACTTCTGCTCGACCTCGGGTTATTTTTGATTTGGTTTCTGGGCTTCGTAAGAAAGGGCATAAGATAACTGTATTGGGCACGGCTGACAGTAAAATACCTGGAGTCAAAATTATTCCTGTAATTGAAAAAGGATTCTATAGTATGATGGGTAAATATGAAAACCCTTTTTATGCATGGACATCCTTTTTAGTAACTCAAACAAGAATGGCTGAACAAATCGCAGATAAGTTTGATATTATCCACAACCACTCAAAACCAGAGTTTATTAATCTATTGGCTAAAATTAAAACTCCAATGGTTACTACCTTACAC
>JABMPZ010000021.1 GCA_013203565.1 Parcubacteria group bacterium
AAAAAAGGCAGGCGAATTCGTTGATGATGATTCCATCTGAAAATCATACATCAGGGGCAGTAAGAGAAGTAGTTGGCTCTTTGTTGCAAGACAAGTATTGTGAGGGTTATCCATATAAGAGGTATTATCAGGGGCAAGAGAACTTTGATCGTCTTGAAGAGCTTTGTCAAAACAGAGTAAAAGAATGTTTTGGGGTACCATTTTGTAATGTGCAAGCATTATCTGGAGCACCAGCGAACACAGCAGTATATTTTGCTTTGTTAAACGATGGAGCTAAAATGATGGGCTTGAGATTAGACCAAGGAGGGCATATTACGCATGGGTTAAAAGTGAATTTCTCAGGCAGGTTTTTTAAGACCTGTTTTTATTATGTAAAAGAAGATGGATTGATTGATTATGATGCAATGGAAAAATTAGCTTTGGAAGAAAAGCCAGATATCATTATTGCAGGTGTTACATCTTACCCATTGGCATTAGATTTTGAAAGATTTTCAAGTATTGCCGAAAAATGCGGCGCCTTATTAATGGCTGATGTTTCTCATGTCGCAGGCCTTATTTTAGCAGGAGTTTATCCAGATCCTGTGCCACACTGTCATATAATAACAACAACCACGCACAAAACATTAAGAGGGGCAAGAGGCGCTTTGATTATGGTAACAGATAAGGGGTTAGCAAGAGATGCAGATATGCCGAGTAAAATAAATAAGGCAGTTTTTCCTGGTTTGCAGGGTGGGCCTCATGAGAATAATATTGCAGGGATTGCAGTGGCTTTAGGGGAGGCACAAAAACCAGAGTTTCAAGAATACGGAAAAAAGGTTGTTGAAAATGCCAGAGCATTGGCTGAAAAATTGAAATCTGATGGTATTGAGTTATGTTCAGGGGGCACAAATACTCATTTACTTTTAATCAATGTTGGCAAACTTGATATCTTGGGTAACACAGCAGCCGAAGCATTAGAGGCAGCTGGTATTGTTGCAAACCGAAACAGTATTCCTTATGATCCGAACCCTCCTTTTTATCCTTCAGGTGTTCGTCTTGGTACTCCCGGAGTAACAAGTAGGGGAATGGGGGTTGATGAAATGCAGAAGATAGCAAGTTTTATTACCAGAATGCTAAAAGATATTTCAAAATCCAAGAAAAACTTAGGCGCATCTTTAGAAGATGAGAAAAAATTAGCCAAAAGAAAAGAAATTATCTCACAGAGTGAAGAAGTATATAATGTAAGGAAAGAAGTAGAAGAACTCTGTCAGAAGTTTCCATTAAAAAAAGAATACTAATATGAAACAATATTTAGATGCTCTACAACATGTAATGGAAAATGGGGTTGAAAAAGAAAATCGTACAGGTATTAAAACTAGGGCGGTTTTCGGTGTTCCAATGAGATTTGATATGGCTAATGGTTTTCCGGCAGTTACTACAAAGAAACTGGCCTTTAAGTCGCTTACAGCAGAACTTCTCTGGTTCATATCAGGAAGTAATGATGTAAAGAAATTACAAGAATTAGGTAGTCATATTTGGGACGCAAATGCAGAGGCTGACTATTGGAAGCCAAAAGCAAAGTTTGAAGGGGACTTGGGCAGAGTATATGGTGTGCAATGGAGAAAATGGAAATCTCCATATACAGATGAGCCAATTGATCAGTTAGCCAATGCCATTGATAAGATAAAAAACGACCCTACGGACAGACGGATAATTGTTAGTGCTTGGAATCCAGCTGAACTTGATATGATGGCGTTACCACCATGCCATATGATGTTTCATTTTTTTGTAGTAAAAGAAAAACTTTCTTTATTAATGTACCAAAGAAGCTGTGATATGTTTTTAGGGGTTCCGTTCAATATTGCTTCTTATTCTTTACTTCTACATATGGTAAGTCAAGTTACTGGATTAGAGCCAGGGGAGTTTGTGCATATATTAGGAGATGCGCATATTTATGAAAATCATTTAGAGCAGGTCAAAGAACAATTATCCAGGGAGCCAATGGTCTTACCAAAATTATGGCTAAACCCAGATGTAAAAGATATTGATAATTTTACAATGGAGGATATAAAGATGGTGGGTTATGAGCACCATCCTTCTATTAAGGCAGAAATGGCTGTTTAGATTTTGTTTCAAAATGTGACGATCGTCACATTTTGAAACAAAAAAATATATGATTATTTCAATAATTGCCGCTATTGGCAACAACAATATAATAGGCGCAAACAACTCTTTGCCGTGGAATTTGCCTGCTGATATGCAACACTTTCAGGAGTTCACACGCAACAAGCCCATTATTATGGGCTTAAAAACTTTTGAGTCAATCGGTAAGCCATTACCTCAAAGAGATAATATTATTTTAACAAGGGATGCTGACTATAAGGCTCCTGGGTGTAAGCTTGCTAATTCTATAAATCACGCGATTGAGCTCGCTAAACAGTGTGAAATGGGAAAAACATCAGGAGAAGTTATGATTTGCGGGGGAGCAAGTGTTTATAAACAGTTTTTACCCTTAGCTGATAAAATGTATCTTACATATATAGATGCAGATTTTACAGGAGATACTTTTTTTCCAGATTTTGACAAATCAATTTGGAAAGAAACAGAAAGACAAGACAACAAAGCAGATGATATAAACCCGTACGATTACTCTTTTATAACCTTAGAGAAAAGACAATAAAAACAATTTATGCAAGAAAAAACTGTTCCAGCACAAAGATTTTGTTCTCTTTTTATTCCTTACCTCAAGAAAGACGACAAGGTTTTAATTTTTTTGCAAAAGCGTTCAAAAGACGCTAAGCGAATCCCTGGATTTTTTGGTTTTTGGGGCGGTGGGTTTGAAGGGGATGAAAATCCAGAACAGGCCTTAATTAGAGAAGTAAAAGAGGAGTTGGATTATGTGCCAGTAGATCTTCATTATTTTAGAGAATACAATTTTTCAAGAAGTAAAAAGTTTGTTTTTTGTTCCCAAGTTGATGGTAGTTTTGAAAAGCAAATAAAAATACTTGAAGGGGACTATGGTAAGTTTTTCAATAAAAGCGAAGCATTAAATGAAAAAAAGATTATTGAAGAAGATAAAATTATATTAAAAGACCTATTTGATAAGCTTTAGGTTGATTTTTTTTGTTTTTAATGTTAATTTTTAATAAATCATTTTTATGTCATTAAGTATAGGAATTGTTGGTTTGCCTAATGTTGGTAAGTCAACCTTATTCCAAGCAATTACAAAAAAACAAGTTGATTGTGCAAACTATCCTTTCTGCACCATTGACCCTAATGTGGGTGTTGTTGAAGTACCTGATGATAGAGTAGAGAAATTAGTTGAGCTTACAAAATCAGTTAAAAAAGTTCATGCAACAGTGGAGTTTGTTGATATTGCAGGATTAATAAAAGGAGCTAGTGAGGGAGAGGGGCTTGGTAATCAGTTTTTAGCTAATATAAGGGAGACAGATGCTATTGTCTATATCTTAAGGTGTTTTCGTAATGAAAAGATTATTAACACAGAAGATGCAATTGACCCAATAAAGGATAAAGATATTTTAGACATAGAACTCGGGCTTAAAGATTTAGTCACACTTGAAAAGCGACTCATTGGTTTAGAAAAAGAAGCAAGAGTAGGGAATAAAGAAGCTCAAAAAGAAATTGAAATTTTAACCCGCGCATCAGAGTTTTTAAAACAGGGGAAGATGTTGGCAGAGCAGGACTTTGATGTAGAAGAAAAGAAGATTTTGAATAGTTATCAGTTACTTACATCAAAGCCACGACTATATATACTCAATGGCTCTGATAAAGAAGCAGAAGAATTTGAGGATACTTTCAAAGATAATAATTGGCCTTATATTATAATTGATATTTTAACAGAGTTTGAGGCATCTGATTTTTCTATGGAGGAGAGAAAGGACTTTGGTCTTTCTGCTGAATTAAAACTTGAACAGTTAATTAAAGAATCTTATAAAATCTTAGGACTTATCACATTTTTTACAACAGGCCCAGATGAAACAAGAGCATGGACACTTCAACAAGGTAAAAAAGCTCCGCAGGCAGGGGGTGTAATACATACTGATTTTGAACATACATTTATAAAAGCAGAGGTTATTAATTGGAATGATTTAATAAAAGTTGAAGGGTTTGTTAATGCAAGAGATAAGGGCCTAATTAGAACAGAAGGAAAGGAATATATCATTAAAGATGGTGATGTTATTGAGATAAAAAGCGGTGCATAAGGCGTAAAAACCGCCATATGTGTGTGTACATTACCCCCAACTATTGACATTGAGTTGCTATTAGAGTATAATGGTAAGTGTAATAAGCTCTCGAAATCTTACGCTAAGTGCATTTGTTAGGTTCTAACCTCTAATGTGGTGAGTGATAAGAAAGTCAGGAGTTAAGGTCGTTTTAATTTAAATTCCCAAACAAAAAGATGAGTAAGAAACTTTTTATAGGGAGTCTTCCTTATAGCACCACAGAGGACGCACTTCGCGATCACTTTGCCCAAGCCGGTAATGTTGAATCTGCTGTTATCATCAATGATAAGATGACAGGCAGATCAAAAGGTTTTGGGTTTGTGGAGTACTCAACAGAAGACGAAGCCAAAAAAGCCATGGAAATGTTTGATGGCAAAGACTTCGACGGTAGAGCTTTGGTAGTAAACGAAGCTAAGCCAATGAGAGAAAGACCCCAAAGTTCTGAAGATGGCTTCCAATTATAAGAACCTGGCTTCGCCAGAACCTTGTAATTGCTAATGTATGAATATATATTATGCAATTATAATTTTAATTATAAGCCTAAGAACCAAAAGAACCTCTAACGAGGTTCTTTTGTTTTTAGAGAATTATGATATGATGATATTATGACAAGAAATAAATGCATTATTTATGTTTTTTCTATTTTAGCCATATCAACTGCCTTAATTATGTTTCAAAAAAAATTAAGACAAAAAGAAGTCTGTTTTCGGGACCATTGTTTTTCAGTTGAAATAGCCAAGACAAGGATTTCCCAAGCAAAAGGGTTAATGTTTAGAAGAGAGCTGGCCGAGAATAAAGGTATGCTCTTTATTTTTAATAAGGAAGGTCTAAGGTCTTTTTGGATGAAAAACACCCTTATACCTTTGGATATAATCTTCTTTAATGAGAATAAAGAAATTGTATCAATAGCTAAAGATGTAAAACCGTGTGAGGGAGAGGAGTGCCCAAGCATTAGACCAGAAAAAGAAGCAAAATATGTTTTAGAGCTAAATGCAAACATAGCAGATAAAATAGATTTAAAAATAGGTGACAAATTTAATTTTAGCTTAGATGAATAATATGATTTATAATGATAAAGTATATGGAGAGCAGTTAATTTCAGAACCAGTAGTTTTAGAATTGATTCAATCAAAAGCAATACAAAGACTAAAAGGTATTGATCAGGGTGGATATAGACCACTTTGGGTAAAACCAGAAACAAAAGTAGGTCAGTATGAACATACAAGATTTGCTCATTCCATTGGTGTTTATATCCTATTAAAAAAATATAAAGCTAGCGTAGAAGAGCAACTCGCCGGACTTTTACATGATGTGGCTCATACAACTTTTTCTCATTGTGGTGACTATGCAATAGGGAGTGACTCTGAACATCATCAAAACCATCACGATCTAATTTTTCAAGAGTTTATAAAAAAAAGTGAAGTTCCTGCGATTCTTGAAAGACACAATTTGAATACTGAATATATTTTAAATGAAAACAATTTCCCCCTTTTGGAAAAAGATTTACCTAATTTATCTGCTGATAGGATTGATTATTCTTTAAGGACAGCTGCTATCTTTGATGGGCTGACTAGAGAAAATATTGACTATTTTCTAAGCAATTTAGCTGTAAAAGATGATTGTTGGATTTTTAATGATTTCGAAAGTGCTAAAAAATATGCAGAATTATTTTTACGTATGAACATAGTATATTACTCTGATTTTTCATCAGCTGTGATGTTTAGAGCAGTAGGGGATTATTTAAAATATGCTTTTGAGAAAGGATATATTTTAGAAAAAGATTTTTATACCACAGACAACGAGGTAATAGATAAAACCAATCAATACATAAATCAAGATTTTAAGTTAAAAAAGTTTTTTGAAAGAATGAATAATAAAGAACTTTCTTTTCCAGCCACTCAAGACAACTGTGATTCTGTTGTTTGGTGCAAATCAAGAGTAGTTGACCCTCTTTTTATGGATGGCACTGAAATAAAAGGGTTGTCTGATATGGATGAGAAGTGGAAACATACTTTAGAAAAAGAACTAAAGCCAAAACAACATTTTATTAAATTTAAAGATTAAATTATATGGAAATTGAATATGAAGCAACATTTGAGAATGTTGATAAAAATGAAATAAGAGAAAGATTGAAAAATGCGGGTGCTCAATTGATAAAGCCCGAGGCCTTGCATAAAAGTATTACTTTTCATTTACCCCCAAGTATCGATATTAAACATAGCTTTGTAAGGGTAAGAGATGAAGGGGATAAAATAACAATAACACTGAAAGTAATTGAAGGTGATGGGATTGAAAAGATGCAGGAGATAAATTTAGATGTAAATGATATGAAGAAAGCCGAAGAGTTATTGATATTTTTAGGTTGTGAGAAAAAATCATATCAAGAAAACAAAAGAGAACTTTGGAAAATAGGTGATGTTGAAATAACTATTGATGAGTGGCCGTTTTTAGAGCCAATTGTTGAAATTGAAGGTCTATCCGAGAAAATAGTAAGAGAAGTGGCAGAAAAATTAGAATTTGATTATAGGGAAGCTGTCTTTGGTCCAATTACCGTCGTATATGCTAAGAAATATAATATCTCAGAAGAAAGAATTAATAATCAAACCCCGAAAATAGTTTTTAATATGGAAAACCCTTTTTTATAACAGAGCAAAATAATAATTATTTAATAAATTCCACTTCTATACTTCCAAGTATAGAAGTGGATATAATAATATGGTAAAAACAAATGTTTCTTTTTTGGGAGTAGAGAAGTGGGAAGAGGAATATCTTGTAGAGAAATTAAAATCAATCAAGAATTTATCTCCTGTTTTTTACTTAAAGTCATTGGATAACGCAGTTTTGAAAAAGATACAAAATACAGAGATATTATGTGGTTTTGTTTGGTCAGAGATTGATAAAAAAGTTATTGATCGATTATCCAAGCTAAAGTTCATTGTTACTATGTCTACTGGTTTTGACCATATTGATTTGAGTGCTTGCAAAGGGCGAGGTATAAAAGTAAGTAATGTTCCTTTTTATGGCGAAAACACTGTTGCTGAACATACTTTTGCTTTGATACTGGCTTTATCTCGGAAAATATATGAATCAGTTGAGAGAACAAAGCAGGGGGATTTTACATTAGATGGTTTACAGGGTTTTGATTTGAAAGGTAAAACCATTGGCATAATTGGCTTGGGGCATATTGGCAGGAAAGTAGCTGAAATTGCTTCTGGTTTTGGTATGCAGATTGTTGCTTCTGACCCTAAAAAAGATTTAAAGTTTGCAAATAAATTAAAGATAAAATACAAAACACTTGATTATTTATTAAGTAACTCTGATATTATTAGTTTGCACGCCCCTTATAGCAAAGAGACACATCATTTAATTAGCAAGAAAAATATCAGCAGAATAAAAAAAGGAGCTTTATTGATTAACACAGCAAGGGGGGGATTAGTAGATGCAGAAGCATTGATAATGGCCTTAGATAAAAATATATTATCAGGCGCTGGGATTGATGTATTAGAAGAAGAATGTTTTATTAAAGAAGAAAAAGAATTACTAACAAAACCATTTCAGAAAACTTGTGATTTAAGGACGGTTTTAAGAGGGCATCTTTTAACTCATAATAAGAAGGTGTTGGTAACACCGCATAATGCTTTTAATTCTAAAGAAGCGTTGTTAAGGATTTTAGATACAACCGTTGAGAATATAAAAGGTTATTTAAAAAATAAGCCAGTTAATTTAATAAAATGATATGGACTTTAAAGAATATCAAAAACAATCAAGAAAGACAGCTATTTATCCAAATATAGATAATAACTTTGTTTATCCTATGATTGGTTTGGCTAGTGAGGTTGGGGAAGTGTCAGGAAAAGTAAAAAAAATCATTAGAGACAACAACGGGGTGGCAAGTGAAGAGAAGAAGATAGAAATAGAGAAAGAGTTAGGAGATGTTTTATGGTATGTATCACAATTAGCCAGCGAGTTTGATTTATCTTTAGATAATATCGCAGAGAAAAATATTGAAAAGCTTCTTTCACGCTTAGAAAGAGGAAAATTAAAGGGTAGTGGAGATAATAGATAGAAGTAGAGTTAAAAACAAAGTATTATAGCTTTGTTTTTTTATTATTTAAAAAATACTGATAAACGCTTGACAAGGAAAAAGTAAGGTATAAGATAAAAATAGTATTGTGTTTCTAATGGTTTTAATACCTAAATAAGGAGATTATCATGAGTGTCGCAAGGATTAAAGAGATTTTGAGTTGGTATCCGAACCTAACACTTCAACAGCAACAAAACTTTCTGCGAATTGTCAATTATGGCCGACTTGCAGGAACAGGCAAGTTTGTTATTCTGCCTGTTGACCAAGGATATGAACATGGTCCGGGCCGGAGTTTTCAGCCGAACCCAGTAGGTTATGATCCTCGTTATCATGCCATGCTGGCTGTAAAGTCGGGTTGTAATGCTTATGCTGCTCCCGTTGGTGCTTTGGAAGCAGCAATTGATATCATTAAGGAGCATGAACTGCCTACCATATTAAAGGTAAACTCGCATGATATGATGATGGACGACAAGGGTAACCCCTTTCCGGCCATTACATCTTGGGTGGATGATGCTGTGAGATTAGGATGCGCAGCAGTTGGCTACGCTATCTATCCTGGCTCATCTGGTAGTCGCGAGATGTATCAGCAAGTCAAAGAATTGAGGGTTGATAGTGAAAAGGCTGGACTTATCTTGGTCTTATGGGCGTATCCTCGAGGATCAGGACTACCGACTCCAGAAGATTTGCCAAAATCTATGGGGGAAGGCATTTCCCAGGGGAACATTGAGGTAGCAGTGGATGCTGTAGCTTACGCAGTTCACATCGCCTGTCAGTTGGGCGCGCATATCATCAAATGTAAGCCCACTCTCCCTCTGGTTGTTCTTCCCGATCATATTAAGAACAAGACATATGATGGGGTGCCAATTGATACCTTGGCTGATCGTACTCAGCTAGTTATTCAGTCGGCCTTTGATGGTCATCGGGTTGTAATAAACTCTGGTGGGGCAGCTAAGGGAACTGAAGAGATACTGAATGAGGTACGAGAGTTAAATGCTGGTGGCTCATTCGGTAGTATAGTGGGTCGTAACTCTTTCCAGCGTCCAAAAGATGAAGGCATTGCATTGCTACGTGAGATTCAGAACATCTATATGCCCCGTGCCTGAATTCTTATGAAGTCGCTGTTAAGATGTAAACAGATCTCTGACTCTACATATATTATGGTCAGAGATCTTCTATTATTTGGAAGTTAGATTTGACAGTTTTTTTATTTTATTGTATTATATATACGAAGCCGAAGTGATAAATTTGAGAAGTTCATTGAATTAAAATAAAGGAGGAAGAAAATGATGAATCTAAGGATTGCATTACAGAGTGGTGCAATGAAGGGTGCTATGATGAGTTTGTTTGAGAGTGCTTTTTTGCCAATCCAACAAGAGAATGAATCATCTTTTGATGGAACAATACAAGTTGGTGACCAGATTGTGTCGGATCATCGGACTATAGAAGTGAGATTCATGAAATCAGCCTCTGTGCCTGAACAGGTTGTATCTGGTGACTTTGATTGCGGGATTACTGGGCTTGATGTGATATATCAGGCCTGTATGGAGGGAAGGGTGGAGAATATAGTTGAGCTCCCTTTAGCTCGCAGAACTAATCAGTCAGCACGAGTGGTTTTGGTCGGATTGAAAGGGGCAAGGTTTAATGGTTGTGTTATTATATATGCTGACCGTGAGTACAGTCGCATAGCCGAAGAGCTTATTCAAGGATCAACTCAAGTTCAAGCAGAATTAAAGCTTCAAGATGGAACTTCAGAAGAAAAGGTAAGAAGCCTTAATGACTTCGCTGTGGTTGCAACTGAAACTGGCTCTTCGTTGAAAGCAAACGGCTTGGATGTTTTCAGGAATTTGATAGAGTCATGCATGGTTCTTTTCGTCCGCAAGGAATTATGCGAGTCGCACGAATGGAAATTTCCGGTAGTAGAAGAATTAGGTTGGCTTTTGCAGGGCGTTCTTGAGGCACGACCTCGTGTCTTGTTGAAAATGAACATTATTGACGACAACAACCTGAAAGCAATTTTGGTACTTCTGCCCAGTTTAACTTTACCAACCCAGATGTCTTTAGGCATTGGTGGGTATGCTTTAGAAGCAGTAGTTTTCGCTGAGCATATTGCATTGCTTATCCCAAAGCTAAAACGGGCAGGCGCTTCAGGTATTTTAGTCCAGGATTTGCAGATGGTAGTTTTATAGGTTGTTTTGATGTTAACTATTAACAAGAGGAGATTTCACAATCTCCTCTTTTATTTTTTTTCAAATTTCCTTGGCAATTTTTACCAAAATGTATTAGAATGAATGTATAACATAATATATATAAGAACCTTGCCTTCGGCAAGAACCTTGTTTTTGGCAAGGAATAAATATATATTCCAAAAATATGTATAAAGTAGTATTTTTAAGACACGGCGAAAGCGCGTGGAATCAAGAAAATAAGTTTACTGGATGGGTTAATTGCGGTTTATCAGAAAGAGGTATTCAAGAAGCAAAAGAAGCAGCTCAAGTTTTGAAAGAAAAAGGTTTTGTTTTTGATATGGTTTTTGTTTCTTGGTTAAGAAGAGCTATTGAAACAATGGAGATTGTTTTGCGTGAAATGGATTTAATGAATATTGAAGTAGAAAAATCATGGAAACTTAATGAAAGGTTTTACGGGTCTTTACAGGGTTTAAATAAATCAGAGACAGCAAGAAAGTATGGAGAGGGGATAGTGCATACCTGGAGGCGTAGCTGGAAAATCAAGCCCCCTGCTTTGAAGAAGACAGATAAGTTTTGGCCAGGGAATGACCCAATGTATAAGGACTTAGATAAAAAAGAATTACCTTTTACAGAATCATTAAAGGATACTTCAAAAAGAGTGTTGCCTTATTGGAAAAAAGAGATAGTGCCTAAAATTAAAGATGGTAAGCATATTTTAGTTTCAGGGCATGGAAGTGGGATAAGAGCATTAGTAAAATACTTTGATGATATTTCTGATAAAGATATTGATAAATTAAATATCCCAACAGGCATACCTTTGGTTTATGAATTTAATAAAAGAATGAAGCCAATTAAGAGTTACTATTTAGCAGATGATAACAAAGTGCGGGCAGCCATTGAAGTCGTGAAGAACCAAACAAAATTGTAATCTTGTAAGTGTAAATTTGTCAATATTATTAACATATGGTATTGACAAGTTTTTTTTACAGCGTATAATAGAGAAAGTAATATAAAAGATTAAAAGATATGGTTTACAAAATTAATTTACAATTAAAGAAATTAAGAGAAAAAGCAGGTATGTCTCAAGCATATATGGCCAAAACTCTTGAAATGTCGCGACCAACATACATCCAGCTAGAAAAAGGCGTAAGAGAGTTAACTATTTCAGAGGCAGAGAAGTTGGCTAGTATTTTTGGTCTTAGTTTAGACAAGTTTTTAGCTGGAAAAAGCCCCAAACCACTCAATGTTATATTGGAGAAAGAAAAGAGTAAGAAAAAGTCAGAGAAATTGGATATCCGTATTAGTGTTCCACAAAAGAATGTAAAAAAGTTTACAGAGGTTTTACTTTACATATTAGAAAAGGTTGGAGCCAAGCCAAATATAGGACAAACAGTTATATACAAGCTACTATATTTTATTGATTTCGATTTTTACGAAAAATATGAAGAACAACTTATGGGTTGTGTTTATATAAAAAACCATTTTGGTCCGACACCAGTTGGATTTGATAAAATTGTAGAACAAATGAAAAAGAAAGGAGAAATAGAAAAAGTTAAAAGCAAGTATTTTCAGTATGAACAGAAAAAGTATTTACCTCGTCGTAAACCTAATTTAAGCCGTCTTTCTGGGCTTGAAGTAGCTCATATTGATGATGTACTTAACCGTTTATCTGATAAAAGCGCCAAAGAGCTAAGCGAATATTCTCATTCTGATGTACCTTGGATTACAGCTGAAGATGGTAAGCCAATGAGTTACGAAGCAGTGTTTTATCGTACAAATGAAACATCACAAAGAGAATATAAAGATGAATTATGATAAAACATCACAAGTTGAAATATATTTTAAGGGTGATAAGATAAACGAGGATAAAGCAAGGATTAAGGAATGTTGAGATAGTTACAGAATATTTCCTGTTACAGTTTTATCTTTTTGGCCACAACTGCATCAGACTGCGTAAAAAGATTTTTACCGTAGCTCTGCTACGGTGCAAATCTTTATTACTTGTCTTCTTTGTTGTGAACTAAAAATATAAAACTTCACGACGGAAGTATTCTGTAACCATCTCATTCAAAAGATGCACAAAGAAATAAATCTTGAAAAATTAAATAAAGAGCAGAGAGAGGCGGTAACTCACACGGGTGGACCGCTTTTGATTGTTGCTGGAGCAGGTACTGGCAAGACCACTGTTATAACCCAACGCATTGCATGGCTGATTGAGCAAAAAAAAGCAAAGACAGAA
The DNA here is from genome assembly GCA_013203565.1 of Parcubacteria group bacterium. Taxonomy (GTDB): domain Bacteria; phylum Patescibacteriota; class Minisyncoccia; order Minisyncoccales; family CG1-02-41-26; genus JABMPZ01. The sequence continues at coordinate 12,733 of JABMPZ010000021.1, forward strand.
GAGATTTTGGCAGTTACTTTTACACATAAGGCATCTGATGAGATGGAGGAGAGAGTTGATAGATTATTATCCCTTGGTTATACAGATTTGTGGATATCAACATTCCATGGTTTTTGTGAAAGGGTGTTAAAAGACAATGCAATAGATATTGGCTTGCCTTTGGACTTCAAACTATTAGATGATACTGCGTCGTGGATGTTAGTAAGGCAAAACTTAGAAAAGTTTAATCTTGACTATTATCGTCCATTGGGGAATCCAACTAAGTTTATACATATTTTGATTAAGCATTTCTCAAATTGTAAAGATCAGGCAATTTATCCTGAAGATTACCTTAAACATGCAGATGATTTGAAGACAAATCTTACTGATTTGAAAGAAAGCACAGAAACAGAAAGGTTGAAGGAGGTAGCTTCTGCTTATCATACATATCAGAAGTTGCTTTTAGATAACAATGCCCTTGATTTTGGTGACTTAATCAATTATTGCTTAAAGCTTTTTCAGAAAAGACCAAAGATTCTGGAAAAATACAGAGACAAGTTCAAGTATATTTTAGTTGATGAGTTTCAGGATACAAACTTAGCACAGTATGAGCTGATAAAGATACTCTCTGCTCCTAAGAATAATTTGACTGTCTGTGCAGATGATTTTCAGGCGATTTATCGATTTAGGGGCGCGTCTTTTACTAATATATTGAAGTTTAGAAAAGATTTTTCTAAGGCCAAAGAAGTTGCTTTAATTGAGAATTATCGTTCTACGCAAAATATACTGGATTTGTCATATAAGTTTATTCAAGCAAATGATAAGGCACAATTAGAGGGGATTGATAAAAAACTTGTAGCTTCAAAAAAAGAAAAGGGTATTATTGAACATTTGCATTTTTCAACCTTGAGTCAGGAGGCTAGTGGTGTTGTAAATAGGATTATTGATATTCATAGTAAGGAAAAAGAAATAACTTATAGTGATTTCACTATTTTAGTTAGAGCAAATAATCACGCCATGCCATTTGTTAGAGAATTGGAAAGGAAAGGCGTACCATATCAGTTTTTGGCATCAAAAGGACTTTACTCAAAACCAGTTGTTTTAGATGTTATCTCATATCTAAAGCTCTTAGATGACTATCATGAGTCATCCGCATGCTATAGGGTGCTAAATATGCCGTTTTTAGGTATACTAACAAATGATATGATGCTTATTAGTTTGTATTCTAAGAAAAAATCATATTCTATCTATGAGGTGTTGCAAGAGTTGTCATTGATCCAAGGTATTTCAGAGAATGCAAAAGAGAAGATACACTTTGTCTTAACTTTAATTAAAAAACATACTGAATTAGCAAAGCAGAACAATGTCTCTGAAGTTTTTGTTGCTTTTTTGAGGGACTCGGGTTATCTAAAATATTTAACAGACAATGAACAAAAAGAGAATATAGATTTGCTTACGCAGTTTCATAAGAAAATAAAGGGATTTGAAGAAGAGTCACTTACAGCTGATTTAAAAAGTTTTATGGAAGAGCTTGATATGGAACTTGAGTCAAATGAGCAGGGTAAATTAGAGTTTGATATAGAGCAGGGGCCTGATATGGTTCGTATTATGACAATTCATTCTGCTAAAGGGTTAGAGTTTAATTATGTGTTTTTAGTAAATATGGTAGATAAGCGTTTTCCTAGTACAAGTAGGAAAGATCCAATTGAAATACCAGATGAGTTAGTAAAAGATATTAAGCCAGAAGGCGATGTACATATACAAGAAGAGCGTCGTTTGGCCTATGTTGCTATGACAAGAGCCAAACACGGGCTATTCTTTGCTTCAGCAAGTGACTATGGGGGTGTGAGAAAAAAGAAGTTATCAAGGTTTTTAAGTGAGATGGGTTTTAAGCCAATTTTATCTGGAAAACAAAGCAAAGAATTATCAGCGGAGAAGATAGAGATTGTCAAAGAAGAGGAACAACTAATTTTACCTGAACATTTTTCATATTCACAGTTAAGTAATTTTTCAAAGTGCCCTTTAATGTATAAGTTTTCTAATATCTTGAAGATACCAACAAAGGGTAAGCCAATGTTTTCTTTTGGCACTACCATACATAATACTCTGTATGAGTTCTTGAAAAAACAAAATCAACCAGAAATAATTGAACAAGAGGACTTGTTTGGTTTTGATAATAATATCACAACAAATACCGATGGTTTGAGTTACAAGGATTTAGAGGAAGTATATGAGCAGGAGTGGGTTGATGAATGGTTTGAGAGTAAAGCGCAAAAAGAAAGATATCGTAAGTTAGGCAAGAAACTAATTAAAGAGCTTTACGATAAGTTTACAGTAGAGCCCCCAAATATCTTAAAAATTGATGACGCATTAGCTTTGGAGATATGGTTTAACCTGAAAATAGGGGGCAATCTTTTGAAAGGCAGGATAGACAGGATTGATGAGGTTGAGGGCGGAGTTAAGGTTGTTGATTACAAGACAGGTAAGTCCAAAGATAAGTTAGATGCAGATGGTAAACAGCAATTGTTACTTTATCAGATAGCAGTTGAAGAGGTATATGGGCTAAAACCAGTAGAAATGGCATATTATTATGTTGAAGCTGACAAAGAGCTTTCCTTTTTAGGCACTGAAAAAGAAAAACAAGACCAGAAACAGAAGATAACAGAACAGATTGAGAAAATAAAGAAAAGTGATTTCACACCAACCCCAGGCTTCCACTGTCAATACTGCGACTTCAAAGATATTTGCAATTTCGCACAGAAATAATTTTTATTTTTATGGTAATAGTTTACTATAACTATGGTAAATTTTAACCATGCAATTTATGGCGATAATTATATCCGCTGATGAGATCAAAAAACAAATACAGGGTTATAATCCAAATGAAGCAGAAAGATTTCATAGACAATCAGCTAAACAGGCGGATAAAATGTTTGAATATGAGTTAAAACATGCGAAATACAAAAAAGCTATTTTAATGAATGGTGGCACTGCCTCTGGAAAAACAGAGTTTTTATCAGAGTATCTTCGTGATATAGATGCAATAGTATTTGATGGTACTTTACCTACAGAAAAAGGAGCTGAAATTAAAATTAAAAAAATCCTCAAGACCAAGAAGAAGCCGATTATATATTCGGTATTACCAGATGACTTAAATAGAGCTTTTATTGCTTTTTTGCATAGAGACCGTAAATTTAGTGATAAACATTTTTACAGAACACATTCAGGTTCAAGAAAAACACTTCTTTGGGTGGGTGAAAATTATCCAGAAGTAGAAATTAAAATTTTTGAAAGTTCATACAGCGAAAAACAAGATATGATTTTTAGAGAGATAATTTTGAAGAATCAAGAGCAAAAAGTTGAATTTTTAAAAGAAATTCAATATAATGAAGATGAGATTGTAAAAATAATAATGAATTATGACAAAGAAAACTCTACCAAGAAAAAATCCAAATAATCCTCAAATAAAATCGTATGCAATGGCTGTTAAGAAAGGCCTTGAAAGTTATCATGTTATTCCATTAGGAAGCTGTCATTGGGCAGTAAAAAAAGCTGGATCAAATAACAGGTTGACCAAAGTTTTGCCTACACAAAAACAAGCCATTTCTCATGGCAAGAAAATAGCAAAAAGTAATAAAACCGAACTATTCATCCATAAAGCAGATGGCAGAATAAAAAGCAGAGAATCATATCTTTAAATCCGCACCCACGGAGAGTTTATTTACACCATTTTAGGTGTTTTTCTATTAGTTTTTAATTTTTTATCTAGTCGTTTTGCTTCTTCCCATGATAATTCATAGATTTTTTTCATTGCGTCAGCTATTTCTTCACTTTCTATAATGATGCCAAGTTTTTCTCTCCATGAGGCAATCATTACTTTATTATCATATATATTTATTTCAGGGGAGAAGTAGAATTCGTCACTTGGGATTAGACATGTAGTACGTAATTCAGCCTTGTCATGTTTTATCCTTTCGATACTAGCTTCGGTTTTAGGTATAATAGCTCGGATGGCAATTTTTTTACTAGCCCTTCGTTTATAGTACTTGGGAAAGTAATCAGGGAGTGTATTGTGTACAACATCAACTGTGGCGTAAGCTCTAATTGTTTCTTTTGCAGTTAGAGTATCCTCATATACATCAATTAACCCTGCTTCTCCTTCATAGAATTTTACTTTTGGTCTATTGCCTACATTATGAATTGATTTTAACTGTGGTACAATCTTTGTGGCATTTTTTAATTGTTCTTGAGATTTTTTTGCTCGTTCTTTTAACAAAGAGATGATTAGGGTAGGGGATTCAGTCACATATTCTTGCTTTGGTTCTTTGCCTGAAACCCTGATTAGGCCCTTACTAACTAAAGAATCAAGCACATTATAACCAGTAGTTCGGTTAATACCGGCAGCCCTAGCCGTAGCGCTTACTGTGCCCTTACCTAACTCCAGCAAAGCCAAGTAAACATTGGCTTCTTTCTCACTAAAACCGATATCTATCATTCCTGTTTTCAAATCTTTATTTGTTTTTGACATATTTTTATTTTAAAAGTTTATTTTTAACTTCAATACCATTATATCATATCCATAAAATTGTGTCAACCCCTTTCAACACAAAACTGTGGAAAACTATAAACCCTTACTCTGATTGACTTCATACTCTATATTTTGACGAAAGGTATTGACAAATATATAATCAGATGCTATAATACAGCCATAAAGTGAAAAAGAGTAGTTCCTTTAAAAGGGGAAAATTATCCCCATCATTCTCTGAAAGGGGAAAGAAAATGAAAATAATAAGATTGGTTTTAATCCTTGTTTTGGTAGTTATGAATTTTTCTTTAGATGTGAGCTATGCACTACATGTCACGGGGTGTGATCTAAGTGGTCGTGATGCAGATACTCTTGTCTATCTAAACACGGGGGAATGTCTGCGAGTTGAAGTCGGTGAGACCCTTATAGTAAACAGGAAGATTTCTGCAACCGTTCGACATAGAGCTGATTGGGGTTATTCAAGATTCCCTGTCAAATCAAAGCTCAAGGTACGCATTTTATTGAGAAAAATAGAAGCTACAAGCGAACAGAATATTGTATTCTGTATGCTTTCTATTTGTACTACTGGTAGGAAAGAAGAAGATTCTTCTTTAGCATTTTTAACCAAGAAAATTCCTGTTGTTTTCCCCAATAAGTTTCCAGAGGGGCATGTAAATAATGCAAAATATTGGGGGCATATCAGTAGAGAAGAATTACACTCCTGTTTGCCCGATGGCACTGCTAAGTTATTAACGATGGATATAGACATCGGTAATAAATGCAGTTTGTGTTGCAAACATTGTTTCAGGCGAGATGAAAGAGTTGATGTTATAAATAATCCTTTGTCTCATGAAGAGATTGTTGGTTATATCAGGGAGGCAAAAGATCTTGGTCTGAAAGAGATTAAGATTTTAGGCAGGGGCGATCCGTTTGAGAATTCAAGATTTCTTGAGTTCTTAAGAGAAGTTACTGCTATGGATATAGGAATAGCTGTATTCACTAAGGGTCATGTGCTTGGTTGTGATCAGTTGGCTCAAGAATATAACGAACATCTCGGGATTAACTCTAGTTGGGAATTAGTCCAAGCTGTAAAGGAATTGGACAAAGTTAGTATTCTTCTCGGGTTTAATTCTTTCAACAGGAAGATGCAAGAGAGTTTTGTGGGTGTTGATGCATATCCTGAAACAGAGCTTCTTAAGGATTATGTTGTATTTCGTGATAGAGCGTTGGTTTACTTGGTGAAAGCTGGTTTTAACGACTACATGCCAGGAGAGGCAACAAAACTTGGTATGATAGCAGCTCCAATTAAGCCAGAGAATGTAGATGAAATTTTTGAGCTCTATACATGGGCTCGGAGAAGAAATATCTACATGGTTAGCTGTCCAACTGGTATCAGTGGAAAAGGGGAAGACGAGCACGAACGTGAGAAACTTTTCGAAGGTTATATTCCGCGTTTAGAAGATTTATGGGTCCAAATATATGTTTGGGCTATAGAGCAAAATGTGGTTTCGTTAGATACATTTAAAAGAGACGGAGTCGCATTATATCCTGGTTGTCATGTTTGTAACCAGACAGCTGCGGGCTTCTATCTGCATTTATCTGGGCAGGTTAATCTCTGTCCTGGAAGAGTAGAAATATTTTCTAAGGACATTAGGGAGGATGGTCTCAAGAAAGCTTGGATGAGTTCCGTTAATTATAAAAGGGCTAAGTATGGTAGCAAGTTCAACTACCGTTGTCCAGCCCGTGATGGATATAGCTTATCGGATGACTTTTATAGCAATATAGAAGCAAAAGTACTGAAAAAATTTGGAGTGTCATAACACTCCATAATTAATAAACCATAACAGTCGCTGTGTTGGCACTCAACACAGCGACTTTTCAATTATTTTATTTTTTGTAATTTTTTTTATTTATGTTAATATAGGTTATATGGATTTGAAGAAAAAACTTTATCGTTCTTCTGGTAATCGTATGATTGCTGGAGTATGTGGTGGGATTGGCGAATATTTTGATGTTGACCCTGTTTTAGTTCGGGTTATTTTTTTATTGTTAACTCTAATGGGGGGCAGTGGTGTTTTCTTTTATGTATTCTGTTGGATTATAATACCAAGGGAAGGTAAGGCAGAAGATAGACAAGATAAGGCACGTGATTTTGCTAATGAGTTAAAAGAAAGAGCAGAAGAATTCGTTGGTGGTGTGAGAAAAAAACAACACAATCTATTAAGAAAGAATATATTAGGTATTTTAATTATATTCTTAGGATTTATTTTGCTATTTAATAAGATAACCCCATTTTTAAGTTGGGATTTATTTTTATTGATTATAGTGATTTTAATTGGTGTTTATTTAATTTTTAAGCGTAATTAATTATGGAAGAAGAACAACAAAAACCACAGGAAAAGGTAAAAGAAGTGCATCATTACCACTATAAAGAGAAGAAGGTGAGATTTAAGCCAGGTAGATTATTTGCTGGTATTTTAGTTATAATGATTGGTATTTTTCTTCTAATGAGTAAGATGGGATTAGTTGAAGTTAATATGGAACTTGGTATTTGGGACTTGTGGCCGGTTATAGTGATTTTGATCGGGCTTTCTATGATGAGCTTCAGGGGGTTTCTTGGAATTTTGGTTGGTGTAATTGTAGCTTTAGTAGCAGCAGTAATTGTATTTTCAATTCTTTTTGGTCATTTGAATATTACAGGTGACAAATGGAATGATTTGCAGTTTGAATTTGGTTTTTCTACAAATGAAATTTTTAATAATAAGTAATAATTAATAATCAATAATAAAAATATGTCGAAATACATTCTAAACTTCATTATCTTCTTCGTTGTGTTGGCAGTAGGTGTGTTAATTTATCAGACTTGGTATAGTCCAAATGAAGAGCAAGAGGAATTACCTCCTGTGACTATTGAGTTAAATGATGAAAATAATATAGAAAATAACATGGAAAATAATATAGAGGGTCTTGGAATAGAGATTCTACAACAAGCAGATGGTCAGGAAGCAAAAAACGGTGATAATGTTTCTGTACACTATACAGGCACATTAGTTGACGGTACAAAGTTTGATTCCAGCGTAGATAGAGGTCAGCCGTTTCAGTTTGGTTTAGGGGCTGGTCAAGTAATTCGTGGCTGGGATTTAGGAGTCTTAGGTATGAAGATAGGGGAGAAGAGAAAGCTAACTATTGCCCCTGAACTTGGATATGGAGATAGAGACATGGGAAGCATTCCTCCA
>JABMPZ010000022.1 GCA_013203565.1 Parcubacteria group bacterium
ATATATGAGGATGTAAAAAGGGATGTTAACTATGAGGCATAAAAAGGCCGTAACCAGAGAATTAAGAGATCGTTATCAAAGATCATCTAAAAAAGAAAAGACCATTATCTTAAACTGAACCTCCCCCGCTTCACTGGACACCAGGTTAAGAGCTATAATTAAATTAAAGGAGGTTCATTTTTTTTACAGGGATATGATCCTGATGAAGCCTGATACACCCTCTATCAGCATGCCTATTAAACTCCTCAAAAGCGTCTCCTCCGCTGCTCAATTTTATAAAATCAACCCGATTTGTATCTTTTTTTAAAAAATCTGCTTTTACTGGTTTGACAAGCAAATCACAAACCATCACCCCCAGACACATGACATCCATAAATTAAACCTCCCAATCGACGATTAAAATTACATCTTTTCTACAGTAATAAATTTATTCTTTATATTACAGACATCTCTATAATTAAAAACTCCGGCACCATATTTCAGAGTATTTGCTGTCCCGCAGGCCATGGCTAGTTTTAAACATTCATTTTTGGGATATTTATTTACAAACCCATATACAAAACCTGCCAAGAAAGAATCACCTGAACCAATAGAATAATTCGAGAAGGCTTTTAAGACTTTCCCTAACCAGATAACACCGTCATCAAATAGTAGGGCTCCTTCTTTACCAAAGGTTATAATAATTCTGCTCAAATTCTCTTTTTCTATAATATCTACAAAATTCCTGGGATCTTCAAAAGAACTATTGTACTTTTCTCCAAATTCATCAATAAATTCCCTGGCATTAATTTTAATTAGATCTATATCTTCCTGCAGGCTTGCTGACAAATACTTCTCACTCAGATCGACCATAACTATCATTTGTTTACTTTTGGCCTTCTGTAATATGCTGCGAATATCATCCCGTTTAAAGCCGGTGATGGCGCTTCCGGCGAAAACAAGTATTTGATTTTCTTTCATCCAATTAAAGAGCTGATCTAGATATTGCTTTTTTTCCTTTTCTGTAATATGTGGGCCGTTTTCGTTAATCACTTTAATCTGATTATTAATTTCATCCACTAAAATATAGTTAATTCTTGAATTGCCGCTAATGGAATAATTCCAGACCTTTATTTTTTCTTCTTTAAGTTTATTTTCAATAACCGTGCCTACAAAACCGCCTATAATGTTGGATAATTCGTAGTCTGCAAAGTTTAATCTCTGTAAGGCTCTTGCAACATTAACTCCTTTACCACCTACAAGTTCAATAACTTCATCAACCCTAATTATATTTGACTCTTCTTTATGTTTTAATATTCCTGTGTGATCTAAAGAGGCATTTAAATTTAGAATCTGTACTTTCAAGACAATCACCTGGCCTAATTAACAGTAGTTTTAAATTGTCAAAGGGTATTTACAAATTTTTCTTGCATAACTATAGAGAAGTATGATATTTTCTGCAGGAACATCGGCCTGCACATGATTGGTTGGTGCCAAAATGTATCCTCCACCGGGGCCAAGAGCTTTAATGCAGTTTTCAACTTCTTCTAACTGATATTTTATTTACAACTAAATAATTGTAAAAAATGGTATAATTTAAATCTTTAAGAAGTTTGCTTTTAAAGTATAACTAACAGAAATATTAAGTTTAATTTAGTGCACTTTTATCTTTTAACTAACAATTTTTTTTATCACCTGTTAGTGTCAATACTTTGGGGGTAGTTTTCTTTGGTGAAAAAATTAAGTTGAGTTTGGGTAGACCTACCCTGATTATTATTAAGGCTTATTGTTTTGATAAATATAAAGAATTATCCTTATTTTATTTAGGTTACAGTAATACATATTAGAACCCTGCTTTATTTATTTTAGTTGATTAATTAAAATATCCTACTCTAATAGTTCTCGTAAAACACCCACCCAGGGTTTATCCTGATCTGGCCCCCTTAACGCCGGGATACTTACCTTAATAAGAGAAAGAGATTTTACCTCCTCCTTAAAGTAAAGGCAGGGATAACGATATGCTGTCTATAGGCTTTCTCCATTATCTCCTTAATAC
>JABMPZ010000023.1 GCA_013203565.1 Parcubacteria group bacterium
AAAAGACATACATCCAACATATTATCCGAATTGTAAGGTTCACTGCGCTTGCGGGGCCAGTTTTGAAGTTGGCTCAACTAAAGAAATTATAGAAACAGAAGTTTGCGGTAAGTGTCATCCATTTTATACAGGCAAAGATAAAGTTATTGACACAGCAGGTAGAGTGGAGAAGTTTAAGGAGAGATTAGCTAAGAAAACAGCGGTTTCAGCAAAAGCCAAGAAAGAAAGAGTAAAAAAGAATAAAAAGTAAAAAGAAATAAATATGTCAGACAAAAAAGAAAAACCAGATGTCCTTGAAGATAAGGAGCTTAAACCTGAATTAGAAGATTTAGAAAAGGAAGAAAAGAAACCTGTAAAAGTTCCAAAAGGATTTGATCTTGAGGAAATGATGCAAGCGGGTATTCATTTGGGTCATCGTACTTCAAAGCTTCATCCAAGGATGAATGATTTTGTTGTAGGTATAAGAAATACTGTGCATGTTATTGATTTAGAAAAAACAGCCCAATACCTACAAACTGCATTAGAGTTTTTAGCACAAGCAAAAAAAGACAACAAACGCATTCTTTTTGTAAGCACTAAAACACCATTAAAACGATTAGTAAAAGAAATAGCAGAAGAACTTAATATCCCTTATGTTACAGAGAGATGGCTTGGTGGTACTTTTACGAATTTTGAGATTATTAGAAAAAGAGCTGACTATTTTAGAGACCTAAAAGCAAAGCAAGAAAAAGGTGAGCTTTCAAAATATACAAAAAAGGAAAGGTATAAAATGAAGGAAGAGCTTCAAAAGCTTGAAGTAAAGTTTGGAGGCATTGAGCATATGGACCGACTTCCTGATATTGTGTTTCTATGTGATATTGTAAAAGATGATTTACCATTAAAAGAGGCAAAAATGCAAGGCATTAAAACAGTTGGTATTATAGATACCAATGCCGACCCATTGGCTGTTGATTATCCAATACCTGCCAATGATGATGCTATTTCATCTGTTAGATATATTTTAGAAAAAGTAAAAGCAACAATAGAGGCAACAGCAACAGTAGAAGTGAAACAAGTAAAAGAGGCAAAAGAAGTAAAAGAAGTAAAAGAAGTAAAACAAAAGTAGTATGGATAATAAAGAACAATTAAAACAACTTCGTGAAGAAACAGGTATTCCTATGATGGAATGCAAGAAAGCTCTTGATGAAGCGAATAACGACCTTAAAAGAGCAAAAGAGATTTTGCGTGAAAAAGGCAAAGAAATGACAAAAGGAAGAGAAGGGCGGAGTGCCTCAAAAGGTATAGTTGAAGCATATATTCATGGCGAAGGCAAATTAGGTGTTTTATTACAGCTTAATTGTGAATCTGATTTTGTTGCAAAGTCAGATGACTTTAAGAAGTTAGCCCATGACATTGCTTTGCATATAGCAGCAGCAAGACCTTTGTTTGTGAGCACTGATGATATCCCAGAAGAATTTTTAGATGGAGAGAAAAAGATTTATCAAAAACAAATTGCTGACTCTGGTAAGCCACAAGAAATAGTCAATAAAATTCTTGAAGGTAAACTTAATAAGTATAAAGAAGAGGTTTCTTTATTAAACCAACCTTGGATAAAAGACACTTCAAAAACAATACAGGACTTAATTGATGAGGTAAAAGCAAAAATAGGGGAGAAGATAGAAGTTGGTAAATTTGCTCGCTACGAAATCTAATTAGTTGTAATTGTAATAGATTTTAGACGATCGTCTAAAATCTATTAGCAAAGAATTTTTATGTTTCTATTTGTTACAGGAATAATTTTAACTTTAAGTTTAGGTAGTGTTGTTTTTTTAACAGCTCGCAAGATGCCTGTTTTACTTACTTTAACTGCAGAAGTTCCTGTAAGCCCTAAAAAAAGAAAACCCCTGTTCAGCAGAGTGAAAGAGCTTAACTTAGCCCGCCATAAAGAAATCTTGAGTATAGATAATTTCAAGAGAGAAAAGGTGAGTGAAGATAAAGTTAGCAAACAACAAGAATTTGAAAAAGATTCAGATTATTGGAATAAGGTAATGGATAAGTAAAAATAACCTCGCCCGAGTAGCTCAGTGGCCAGAGCAATTGTTTTGTAAACAATAAGTTCGTCGGTTCGAATCCGACCTCGGGCTATATGCCTCGTAATTTTTATAATCTCAAAGAATATAGAGAGTTGCAAAGCAGAATTACGAAAGAAAACTGGAAAAAAGGTGTTTTTGATTTTCAATACAATAGAGAAAAAAGGATATGTACTCGTGATGGTTGTAGTAAAGTTTTTGAAGTTAAAATGAGTAATCCAAAAGTTTATTGCAGTAGTAGCTGTGCTGCTATAGTTAACAATGTAAATAGGGGTGCTCGTCCTGAAGAAGTAAAATCAAAGATAGCGGAAGCACTAAAAGGTAGGCCGAATCCTCGTAAAGGAATGAGTAAATTTCCTTTGATAAAAGCAGTTTGTTCTAATCCAAAATGTAAGAAAGTATTTTTTAGAAAAGGTAGCACACAACCAAAATTTTGTAGTGTTTCATGTGTTATGAAAGTAATTGGTAGAAATCCTACTTCCCCAAAGGCATCTCGTGGTAAGGCAGGAATACGACTGGATATAAATAAAACTACCTATTTTTATAGCCGTTGGGAGGCAAATATTGCTCGTTTATTTAATCATCTAAGTATAAAGTGGATTCATGAACCAAAGAAGTTTGATTTAAAAACCCAAACTTATACTCCAGATTTTTATTTACCGGAATATGACATTTTTATAGAGGTTAAGAATTTTCTTTGGAAATATTCTAAAATAAGAGATAAGAAGTTTAGAAAAATATACCCTAATATTATTTTAATTATGCTTTTGAAAAAAGAGTATTTAGAAATAGAGGAAGAATTTGCAGAAGTCATTGAAAATTGGGAATATAAGAATAGTCCTTTTATTGAAGATAGGGCTCTTGGTGGTTTAATGCAGGAAACTGAAGATGAAGAAAATATCTCTTTAGAAGAAGCTCGAAAAATTATAAATAAGTGATTAACAAAAACTCTAGGGTCAGGAATATTCCTGACCCTAGAGTTTTTGTTTTTATTGGATTTCTGTTAGAATGAATTTATGAGGCAAATGGATTTTAGAAAAATATTAAATATTGCTGGTAAGAGCGCTTATGCGTTACAGACGGTTGAGATATATTATCCTAAAACAGAAAATGTTCCTGCGGGCTGGCGTGAGATTGAGCCATATTCTTTGAGTACTGATATTGGTCTTGAAGGAGAGCATTTAGTTTGGGGTGAAGATCTTTTGAGTCCTGGACATATTCTTAATGCTTATACAGTTGATACTAAAGATGATCATTGCGATTCATTCATTGTTGGAAAGATAAGAGAAGTGAGGAAAACAAATAATAAGTTTAAGCCAAGAAATAATTGGAAAGTAGAGTTTTAACTTAGAAATATATATATGAGTAAAATAATTTCTGAAATTAGAAAAGAATTAAAAGGGAAAGTTGATTTAAAGTATAAAAAGGGGTTTGCTAAGTATTTTAATGATGAAGTTAAAAATTATGGGGTAAGAACACCCTATGTTAGAAGTATAGGTAGAAAGTATTTCAAGAAAGTAAAACAAATGCCAAAAGTAGACATCTTTATTCTATGTAATGAATTATTGCAGTCCAACATAAGCGAGGAGTCAACAATTGCTTTTCAATGGATATCTAATTTGAAAAAACAGTATGAAAGTCGTGATTTTGTCTTATTTGAAAGATGGCTTAATAAATATGTTAATAATTGGGCGAAGTGTGATGACTTTTGTACACATGCTTTGGGGAATTTTCTTTTACAATTTCCAGAGTTTTTACCTCGCATTAAAGAGGTCTGGGCAGTTTCAAAAAATAGATGGGTCAGAAGAGGAGCAGCAGTTATTTTAATTCCTGTTGTAAAAAAAGATAAGAGTTTTTTGAAAGATGTCTTTGAAATCTCTGATATTTTATTATTAGATAAAGATGACCTTGTGCAGAAAGGATATGGCTGGTTGTTAAAAGAAGCAGGTAATAAATACCAGAAAGAGGTCTTTGATTATGTAATGAAACACAAGAACTATATGCCAAGAACATCATTGCGATATGCAATTGAAAAAATGCCACCAGCTCTAAAAAAACAAGCAATGACAAAATAATTTTGGTACAGTTTGTGACGATCGTCATAAACTGTACCAAAATTATTTTGCTTCAGAACTCATCCTAAGATAATTAAATAACATTTGCAAAATTTCCACATTTGTGGTAATTTTATTTTACTGAGGATTTTATGTTTCTAGACAAAAAAGGTTCTCAGAGAACCTTTTTAATCAAAAAATTCTAATACGAAAGGTGTGATGAAAATGGATACTATTTTTACCGTAAGAGAAGCAGAGAAAAACGACATCCCAGGTAAGGGGATAGCTCGGCTCCATCCTGAAGATATGTTTGGGTTAGAGCTTAATCCCGGAGATGTTGTTCAGTTACAGGGAGCAAAAATTACGACTGTTAAGGTGGTGCCTGCTAAAACAGAAAGCCGTGAGAATGGCACAATTCAAGCAGATGGCTTTACCAGAGAAAATGCCGGTGCTAGTATTGGCGAAGTAGTTGATGTTACAAAGGTAGAACCGCCAGAAGCCAAAAGCATAGTGTTAAAGCCCTTAGGTAACCGGGTGATTCCTCAAGGTAGCGCTCAAGCAATCAAGGCGCACTTAATGCAGATGCCTGTTTGCACTGGTAACATTCTTAGGGTTACGCCTTTCGGCAATAATGCTTTTGAGTTTGAGGTGACAAACATGGAACCCGAACCATCCTGTTTGATTGGGCATGGAACCCGAGTGAACCTTGAAATAAAAACACCAGTTGATGATGGCGTGACTACCTATGAAGACATAGGCGGGTTGAGTCGGCAGATAGCCGAGGTTAGGCAGGTAATGGAATTGCCATTGAGGCACCCTGAAGTATTTCAGGCGCTTGGTATAGAACCGCCCAAAGGCGTTCTTCTTACTGGACCTCCTGGTTGTGGCAAAACAATGTTAGCCAGAGCATTGGCTGGCGCAATTGGTGCCACTTTCTTCAGCATTTCAGGACCTGAAGTGATGAATAAGTTTGTTGGCGTGAGTGCAGCTAACCTCCGTAAGCTCTTTGAGGAGGCGGCTACTAAGGCACCGGTCATCATATTCATTGATGAGCTTGACTCAATGGCTCCGAAACGGGAGAGTTTGGATGTTGGTGGGGCAGCTGCTGAACAGCATAAGAATGTTGTGACGCAATTGTGCACGCTAATGGATGGGCTAAACGCTCGTGGCAGAGTTATGGTTATTGCGGCAACCAATTTGCCGGATTTGATTGACCCTGCCTTAAGAAGACCGGGGAGATTTGATTCTGAAATAGAAATCGGTGTGCCTGATGAAGATGGCCGTCTGGAAATTTTGGAAATTCACACAAGGGCAATGCCCTTGTCTAATGACATCCGTCTTTCTGAAATGGCTGCTATTACACATGGTTTCACAGGGGCTGACTTGGCGTTTGCCGCAAAAAGAGCGGCAATGGCTGTGATTAGTCGGCTTTTGCCTGATATAGATATGGAAACATCTATGATTCCTCCAGCGCAACTCGCTGAGCTGGTTGTGACTAAGGCGGATTTCCTGTCTGCGATCCATACTATCGTTCCTTCAGCCATGAGAGAGGTCTATCTTGAGAGTCCGGATATATTTTGGGATGATGTTGGAGGTCTTGAAGATGCAAAATTAGCCCTTCAGCAGGCAGTAATATGGCCACTGGAACACGCTGATTTATTCAGGTATATGGATGTGTCTTCTCTGCGAGGTGTTCTAATGCATGGCGCGCCAGGAACTGGTAAAACATTATTGGTTAAGGCGTTGGCCCACGAATCAGCTGTTAATCTAATTTTGATTAAAGGACCAGCATTGATGTCCAGATGGGTTGGCGAAACAGAAAAAGGCGTGCGCGAGGTGTTTAAGAAAGCGCGCCAGAGCGCTCCATGTATCATCTTTATTGATGAGGTGGATGCGGTAGCCCCAATAAGAGGCAACGACAATTCGCCTGTGGCTGACCGTGCCCTGACCCAGCTCTTAACTGAAATGGACGGAATGGAGGATTTAGGTCAGGTAGTTATTGTCGCAGCCACTAATAGAATTGATCTGGTTGACCCAGCGCTTCTCCGTTCCGGCAGGTGCGATATTATTATAGAGTTGCCTTTGCCTGATGAAAATGCCAGGCAGGCGATATTTGACATCCACACTAAAGACAAGCCAATGGCTGAGAGTGTTGACCTTGGCGTGTTAGTACGAAGTACGGACGGTCTTTCTGGCGCTGACATTGCCAACATCTGCCAGCAGGCAGCATTGGCGGCAATCGGCGAGTTTGTGGAAAGCGGTCGGGAGGATAAGACACACTGTCTCATT
This sequence comes from Parcubacteria group bacterium, assembly GCA_013203565.1. GTDB lineage: Bacteria > Patescibacteriota > Minisyncoccia > Minisyncoccales > CG1-02-41-26 > JABMPZ01. The sequence continues at coordinate 6,413 of JABMPZ010000023.1, forward strand.
CAGCAGGCACACTTTGTGTCAGCGATTGAGGCAATAATTGGTGGCTCGGCATAACGGGCTGTCACAAAGAGAGGTAATGCGAAATGACAGACGAAAAAGAACAAGAAGAAGAAGGAACTCCTATCAAGATGGATTTCGGGCTGGGTGGTCTGCTTGACTCGCTCACTAATTTCGCTGGATCCACCAGTGGCAATGAAGACGCAAAGCAGAGAGTCGCAGAAATAAAGCGACGACTCGGTGATCTGTCTGGCGAAAAAAAAGGTGCTGGTGGCGGAGGTATTGGCGGCGACATTTTCGGCGCAGTAGGTAAGATTGTTGAAATGGCTGGTAAACTTCAAACCGTTGGAGGAGAAGGCGGAGTACGGGAGTTCACTATGCCTAGCGGTGGAAAAGGAGTTATCTCTTTTGGTGGCAACATCGGTTCAGCCAGAAATATGGTTGATGGCGCAGGATCAGAAGAATCTGATTTTAAGCCAGAGCCAGTGGTTTCTCCGTCCCCGACTTCAAGGAAAGCTACGACTGTAGTTGCACCGCCAGTTAAAGAGCCAGCAGAGACCGAGTTCAATCTGGAAGTTACAGAAATTAGTGAATCTGTTCTCGTCTTTGGCACTGTGCCAGCGGTAGAACACAAGAGTCAGATTAGTTGCAAAGTGGCAGAAGATGGCATGAAGCTTGTCGTTACTGTCAAAGATACTGTGCATGAAGTTGAGCTTCCAGCGCAGGTTGAGACCGAACAGACTACTGCCAGTTATACTAATGGCTTGTTCAGTGTCACACTCAAGAAGGTGGAGAATGACCTTCATAAAGTTTAGCCAAAATGGTGCTAAACGCAAATATCCCCTATGACATAAAATTCGTTTCAAACGAATTGTCATAGGGGATATTATTTTTCAAACATCACAACGAGCAGGCCGTTGTTCAGTTTGATATCTACTCGCTTTCCTCTATTTTGAGGCAGAGCGATTTTGTTTGTGTAAGAACAAGCGGGTAGGGCACTTTCAATCGTTAACCAGTTGCCTTCATTGCGCCACTTTATTTGTTCAAGTGTATGTCTGGGAAATTCAACAATCACCCAGACACGGTTTTCATATTCTATCACCTCGGGATCCGCTCTGTCAGGCCAAACAGGCAGAGTGATAATCGGGGTACTTACGGGGCGACGAGCAGACGACCCTTTCTTGACCACAACAGTAGGCTGAAAATCATTTTGCCCACTTTGATCTTCTACACTTCCCATCTGCCCGCTGGTTGTTCTTCTTATCGTGCTGTCGCTGTCGGAACGGACTTTCTGTGCCCTCCGTATATGCGGGGGAATAGAGCCCTTTGGTGGGATGCTTCTCATTCGCCTCGCCTCCTTTCTTAGAGGTTTTACAAATTCAAAGTTGTATGGCGGTTCGGTAAGCGGTTCTACAACATTGTGAAGCCGTCCGATGAAAACGATGGCTGTCTCGTTCTCAGGAACTATATCGTGAACACGCGCGATTATTGCTTTGTCGCGGTCTTTAAGGGATTGTTTCTCCCACTCGGGGTCGCTATTACATTTATGCTCTACGACAGCTTTCCAATAATTGGCTTCTGCAACAACCAAATGGATGTCTTCAGTACCGTGAACTGTAGCGCCGGCTGTCTGGAGTATTCCAATAATTTTATAAGACGGGATTTCTCCTGCGCTAACGAGTGTCGCGACTGTTTTTTGCACTGCTTCTTCCGCGCCATTTGGCAGACCATCAACAAAGATGTGCAACTGAGCAGTAATTTCGGGCTGGTGGAGCCCAGCTTTTCTAATCCGTTTGACTACTAATTCCCAGTAATTGTCTATGTCTTTGAGAAATTCCCTTGTCTGTTGTGCGCCAAATGTCCTTATGCGTATTTTTGTTGTGGCCTCTTCCATCTCTCCCAACTCCTTTGCGGTGTGAACCATCGGGATATAGTAAATCTTTCTTGACATTTTTTTCTCCTTTCAATTTCAGTCAATATGAATTTGGCAATGTTCTTTTTGACGAAGTTTGAATAAAGTTACACTAACACATGTTTATGGATTTTGCAAATTTTTTACTAAAATTAATGTGTGTCCGAGCATTGAAAGTTTAGCTACATTTATTTTTATTCTTGACAAGATTATTGACAGAAGTATAATGAAAACATAAAAGTAAAACTATCATTTATGTTAACAGCAGAGGATATACAAAAATTAATAGAGGTACAAAAAGAAATTTTTACTACAAAGGATGATTTTGAAGAATTAAGAAAAGATTTTTCTCGGCTTGAGACAGGCGTAGATGCTTATGCTAAAAAAGCAGATACATACTTTCAAGAAATGCTTATGTTGTCGCATAAGGTTGATCGTCATGAAAAATGGCTCCAACAAATTGCAGATAAGATTGGGTTAAAATTGGCTTATTAGATTTTTGATTATTTGTGTTCGCCATCTGGGCGTTTTTTTGTTAGAATAAAATATATGCGGATAATATCTTGGAATGTTAATGGAATTCGTGCTGTTTACAAGAAAGGGTTTTTAGATTGGTTTCGTAAGGCGGATACTGATATTGTTTGTTTGCAGGAAATCAAAGCTAAGCCCGAGCAGGTTCCTGTTGATTTGCAAAACATACCTGGATATTTCAGCTATTTTAATTCAGCTACTCGTCCTGGGTATTCAGGTACTGCTGTTTTTACGAAAAAGAAACCGATTTCAGTAGAGCAGGGGATTGGGCTTAAGAGATTTGATGAAGAGGGGAGAGTATTAAAGTTAAAGTTCCCTAAGTTTACCCTATTTAATTTCTATATCCCAAACGGAGGCAGAAACGAAAAAGATATGGAGAGTAAGTTAGACAGCTACGAGTATTTGTTAGATTATCTGAAACAGGTCGAGGCCCGCCCTCGCCCTGAACTCGGCGAGGGCGGGCCTCGGATTCTGGTGGGGGACTTTAATGTTGCTCATCAGGAGATTGACTTGGCACGCCCTCGGGAGAATAAGAAGAATACTGGGTTTACTTTGCCAGAAAGAAAAAAAATAGATGAATTGATTAAAATTGGTTTTATAGATAGTTTTAGGGAGTTTTATCCTAACAAAACAGGAGCATATACTTGGTGGAGTCATTTTGCTAATGCAAGGGCTCGTAATATTGGCTGGCGTATTGATTATTGTTTTGTTTCTAAAAATCTAAAATCTAAATTAAAAAAAGCATTTATTCTACCAAAAGTAATGGGCTCTGACCACTGCCCAATAGGTATTGACATTTATATGTCAAGTTAATATAGGGACTGCTCAGATGACTATTATAGTTGTTTGAGCAGTTTTTAATTAGAATATATTTTGTAGCTACTTAGGACGATCGTCCTAAGTAGCTACAAAATTTATTTGAAAAAGTTTTGTAAAATGGTATAAAGAAGATAGAGTAGTAAGCTGTTTTTCAATGCTATACAACTTTCAATGCTAAGCTATACAACAAACAAAAGAGGGGACTATAATGACAAAAGTTCTTGGCTCTATGGGGATTTGGATATTTATTTTTGCAGTTGTTTTGTGCCTTATATTCGGCACTTGCAATGTACACGGAGTAGGGGATAGTATATATTCCTTTGAAGCTACTGGGGATACTTATGTGACAGATCACTTTCGTCGTTCTTACTATAATATGGGTGCTAATCATGAACTCATATGTGGTTTTGACGGCGAGGGTCGGAATACTATATTAGTGCAATGTGATTTGTATAATATGGTTTTGGATGGTACGAGAGTTAGTGAGGCAATTATGACTTTTTGTATGATTAACTCCAGTGGTGGCGATAAGAAATTTGTTATTCGTCGTATTCTGAAATCATGGGCAGAGGGCGATGGAGCTGGTAATGTTAAAGCCGATGGCAATGAATCTTGTGGCAGGTGGACAGGAACTGGAGGTGAATGGGGAGCCATTGGTGCCAGAGAGCCCGGAAATGACTTTGAGTCAATAGCTAATGGTGTTATAGCTATTGGTAATACTATTGGACTGTATGAATTTGATATTACACAAATGGTCCAGTACTGGGTTCGCAATCCAGATGATAATCATGGGCTCACAGTACAGGAGGTCTCATCTGGAGACGAGATCATCGGAGTAAAAATATTTACTTCAAGAGAACATCCAGATACAAATCTTCGCCCCGTGTTATCAGTTTTTACAGACAGTATGGTCGTTAAAATGAGAGGCACCTTGCTTAGTACTTGGGGTGCTGTAAAGGATGGCATTGAATAGCAAATAAGGCCCGGGAAGAATGTATTCTCGGGCCCTTTAATTACGGGAAAGTGTATTATATTACCAAAAAAATTGGAGAAATAGGATTAGGGACTTAAGCTGAATTTAGTTAATTCTTTTTTAATTATAGTGTCAGATACTTTAGATGTTTTAGTGAAAATAACTTTTTCAGAATAATCGATATCTTCGAAATAAGCTAATTGAACTTTAAATATCTTTTCGTTAAATTCATTGCCAAAAATTAGTTTGGCTTTTTTAGTTATTTTTTCTATAGAATAATGATTTTTCATAATAAAATATAGATCAACATAATCTTTCCATTTATTTCTCCTGCCAAGGGTATAGGCCTTCATAGCAGATAATGTTAATAAATCAGGTAGTGTTATTTTATCTTCAAATTTTTTGGAAAACTTAATTTTAAATGGATAGTATAAAAAAGTGCATTTAACGCCATCTATTAGAACAGTAAATTCATTTTTTTCATCTACAAAAACATGTTCTATTTTCTTTTTATTTTTTATAATTTTATTTCTAATTTGTCTATTTGTGAATTCTTCATTAGAGAATAAATCAAAATCAATAGACCTCCTATGTCCAATATGTAAAGCAATTGCTGTACCCCCGACTAAACCGAAATCATTAGAAAAAGATTTTATAAAAGGTAATAAGTTTTTTTGTTCCGTAATTAAAATTTCTTTATGCATATTTTTTGAAATATAGCTTGAAGTAATTTACTATTTTAGGGTCATAATTGTTTCTTTTTTGTTTGATTTGTTTGTTGAAAATCTTTGCTGTTTTTTGTATTTTTAGAATCTTAATCATTTTTCTTATATCATCAAAATCACCATAGTTTAAAACATTTTCCACAATTGATTCTTCGGAAAGATTGTCTAAATCTTTTACAGACCAAAATAGGTAGGGTCTTTTTTTAATAAATTTTTGTATTGTCATAATTTATTATACCATAAAATGTACTGAAAAGCTATTGCAATATGTCTATATATACCACAAAAAGCTTGACTTTTTTTGGGGGATATGTTAAGATATAAATAATGGAAATCTCGAAAGTTTCCTAGAAGGAAAGATGGAGAAGATATTATGGGTAAAACCATAAATGACTCTGATAATT
>JABMPZ010000024.1 GCA_013203565.1 Parcubacteria group bacterium
TTTTATTAAAATGTACTTGGTACATTTTTTGATTATACCATTTTTTGTAAAATCAACACAATAAGTATTGAAAAAAATAAACAAAAAGAGTTCAAATATTCTTCTATAAGAACTCCTCTTTATTTGCCTAAAATGATTGGAAGCCAGGGGGTATATTTTTTTGGGTTTTGGGTAATGTCTTGTTTTGACTACTAAAAAATTAACTTTTTATTATACTATTGTATCAAGCAATTATGATGTCGGTCAAGGTAATTTTCTCTAAAAAAACTTGATAAAACTTACAATTAGGTGTATGTTTGAACCAATAGCACACGTCCTAAAATGAATTACCCCGCCGCAAGCGGACGGGGTATCACTCGCCGTCCACGGCTTTGTGGTTAAAGTTTGAATAGTTTTAATTGTCGTACTCGCTGTTGGTCCTCCGTTCTGTTTACAGCTTGGTTACGAATGTATTTCTTGATTACTTCTTCATTGCTGGCCTCTCCAATTGTCCCTATGTATTTCCCGTCACTCCAGAATTCTCCTCCCCACAATTCTTTCTTTTTCAATTCTGGAAATTGTTTGAATACTTGTTTAGCAGTGATTGACTTGACTATGTTTATCACGCTCGTTGGACTGTAGCTCGGTTTGGCTCCACAGCATATGTGGATATGGTCTTGATCAAAGCCTACTTCGTCTATGATTATGTTGTATCTTTCAGATATGCCTTTTAGTGCTTGTTTGATGCACTTCTCTATGGGTGGAGTTAGTAATAGTTTCCGATACTTAACAGCTGTCACGATATGATATCTTATCTTGTATACGCAATGTGATGTTTTTCCTAATTCCATACATCCATTATACCATATTTAGTGGGGTTGTGATGACTCCGCCGCAGAGCGGCGGAGTAAAATCACTTCGTAATTTACTCAAAACACGCATAGCAACCAGAAGCTTGCGTTTTTCCACGGCAGAGATGAGTAAAGTTTTTACTTTACCATTCGCACAAGAAACAACCGTGAGTTTCTGTGTACTCTCTACTTTACCAGATTGGTCAATGTAATATTTCATTGAATCAAAGAACTATGTATTTTTAGGCAAGTCAGAGATTGGTTTTTTGGTTTTAGAGATTTGAAAGAACTGCTTGTTCGACTTAGTAACAACGGCTACATATTCAGCGCCCAACTCTTGAGCTTTAGTAATAGTTTGTTCTGGTTCCTCTGGATTAACATCAATGGCAATAAATGGCTTGCCTTGATTATAGACAAGAAGGTCTATTGTTAAGTTATAAGAACCTGCTCGCTTCGCTCGCAGAACCTTGTAATTGCAACAATTATTAACATCCACATCAAGCATTATATTTTCTTCTAAATAATTATATTTTTCAATTAACTGAACGAGAAAAATAGCTCTTAGTTTTTCTTTTTCTTCTAATTTATCTTTAATATCCGAGCTATCTTTGATAATAAAGATATATTCTCTAACTTGCTCAAAACCAATCCATTCTTCTTGTGTTTTATATATTGTATTGTTTTTAATTATTCTTAAATAAATGAATTTTATCAAATTGCTATTTTTTCCCACTACTTAAATTCTTTTTCACTTTTCTATGTAGTAAAAAATTCTTAGAACTCACAATCTTTTCTCCTGTTGCTTCTTCTAATTGTTGCCTTGCGTTCTTCGCAATACCTCCTCCCTTCTTAGCTGATACCTTGTTTTCAGGATATCCTTGTGCTTTTTCTTTTTGTGCTATCTTTGTGGTTGAAAGTTCTGCCAAGGCAGTAAAAATTAACTCTGCATCTGTCATGTGATTTCTTAAATTTTCTCTTTCTAATCCTTTGAATGTTTTATGTCCTTTTGTTGTCAGACCACTCCATTCTTTGTGAATAACATTTGTTAAGTTTATATACTCAATACCCTCTTTAACATCATTCTCACTCCAATAATCGGTTAGCTTATTCCTTATCTCCTGCCCTCTCATTCTATGCTCAATCCATTTTGCAGACATACCCAACCCTTTCCAGTTTTGCCTTGCCCTATTTAGTGATAATTCAGGATCAACTGTTTCCTGTAATCTTTCATATCCAACCCTAGCGAGCCAAAGCTTGATTGGCTCTGCCTTTTTACTTGGCACAGATTGCACTAAACGTAAAATAGCTTCTACATCTGCCACATCAGTTTCACGCATTTTGCCATCCTCAGCAACTAATTTCAACTGGTTACATTTTGTAACCACTTCAGATCCTTCCTTTTTTAACCTATTCTTAAGCACCTTCCAATAATTTCTAGCTAATTGAAAATTTTGTTGTTCTGTTAAAATTTTAATAATATCAATTACTGAAAAATACCACTTCCCCTGCTTTTCAACCCAAACCCTCCTTACGGGTACATCATCAAAAATAACAATTGATTTGCTTAATACATTTTCTTTTTTAGACATAATATTATTTTATTATTTAAACTTATAGACCTTTTACCTTTTTCTCACTTTATACTTTTGCTTTGGCTCTTCAGCTAAAACAGACGCGCCACCCATTACTTGGTTCGCTTGCTTTTGTAAACGCATATTTTCAATTGCACGCATTAAATTATCATGATCTCTAAAAGACATTATAAGAACTTCTGGTCTTCCATTGATTGTAACAATGTATCTAGTATCTGGATTCTGAACATCTTCTGCTATTTTGAACAAATCTCTTCTTGCTTCTGTAATTGGAACGATTTTATCAGACATAAATATGTTAAAATTTGATTATCTTAAAAAACAAAAAACAGACCTTTATATTAAGTCCATTATAATGTACATAGTATTTACCCGTCAACTACTCCCCTGTGGATAACTACATCAAATTGTTCTCCTTAAAACTATACACCTTCCCTTTTGTTATAACAATATGGTCTAAAACATCAATACCCATTATCTTGCCCGCCTCAACCAACCGTTTGTTTATTTCAAGATCAGCTTGAGATGGCTCTGGGTCGCCAGATGGATGATTATGCGCAAAAACAACAGATGACGCACTTTTCTCAAAGGCTAAACTGAAAATCTCTCTTGGATGCACTAAATTAGCATTAAGGGTGCCAACAAACATTGGCTTTTTATAAATCATCTCATTTCTGCCATTCAAATAAATAACCATAAAATGCTCTCTGGATTTTTCTCGCATATATATAGCTTGAGCAATAATATCCTCAACCGAGTTAATAACAGGTAAGATATCATCTCTTACTGCCAATCCCCTCTTTATAAACTCTTGAGCTGCTAAAATAGAGCAGGCCTTTGCTTGGCCAATGCCTTTTATACTAGACAATTCCTCAAAACTAAGTTTAAGCAACTTAGCTTTTGGATACTTCTGTAAAATCTCCTTAGAAACCTCAATAACATTCTTACCCTCAACACCAGAACCCAACAAAACAGCCAACAACTCTTCATCTTTCAAACTTTGAGCACCCCTATCAATCAGCTTCTCCCGAGGTCGCTCTATTTTTGGTATTTCAGTTATCTTAGTCATATACTTTATTTTACCATTTTTTTGATTTTTATAAACCAACGCTCGCTCTTGGGGAGTTTAGGGTGGTTGGGGTAGTTGGGGAGTTAGGGAGTCCCCCCCACCCCCAAAA
>JABMPZ010000025.1 GCA_013203565.1 Parcubacteria group bacterium
AAATTCCACACTTACTCTCAATGACATCCACGCCTATCCCTAGGACATTAGCTTTAACTGTGTTTGGTAACTTAGATTTATCAATTATTGATGAAATGCCAAAGGGAAGAAAAAAGATAATTACAAAAGTAGTACCACCAAAGGAAAGAACCGCTGCCTACAGCTTTATTAGAAAAGAAGTAAAGAAAGGCAACCAGGTCTTTGTAATATGCCCCCGCATTGAACCCAGCGAAACACAACAAGAACAAAACACGACAAACGGGGACGATCGTCCTAGTTTGTCGCGAACAAAAGCTCCTTCGGGTTGGGACAATGTTAAAGCAGTTAAGGAAGAGTTTGAGCGTCTCTCAACAAAGATTTTCCCTAAATTAAATCTTGAAATGCTACATGGGAAAATAAAAACAAAAGAAAAAGAAAAGATAATGAATAATTTCAAGAACGGGAAAATAGATATCTTGGTCTCAACATCAGTGGTTGAGGTTGGAGTTGATATACCGAATGCTACTGTAATGATAATTGAAGGAGCAGAACGCTTTGGATTAGCCCAATTACATCAATTCAGAGGCAGAGTAGGTAGAAACGATATGCAGAGTTATTGTTTCTTGTTCACTGATTCATATAGCCAACTAACACGACAACGACTCCGTGCAATCATTAATGCAAAGAATGGATTTGAATTAGCAGAAAAAGACCTTGAAATACGAGGCCCAGGTAGCTTATACGGCACAAAACAATGGGGTATGCCTGATTTAGCAATGGAAACACTAAGAGACCTACCATTAGTTGAAAAAACAAGAGAATCAGCAAAACAACTCTTAAGAACCTCTCCAAACCTAAAAGAATACCCAGCCCTACGAGCCCGGCTAACAGGTATTGAAAAACAACTCCATTTGGAGTAAGAAAAAACGGCTGTTAAGGACAACCGAAAAACCTATCTCCTTTTCAATTTTCATCAATTAGTATCTTTGCTATCTCTAAAGATAATAACCGATACAATAGATGACTTGGACATCTTTCATCAAAACCCAGAGCTTTATCAATGCTCCAAATCCCAGCCTTAACAAACACTTCAGCTCCTTTGAAGTTATTCTTGTATAATGAATATATGTCATTATACTTATCCCCTTCCTTGTGTGCTGAACGCACCCAATTAAAGATAGTAATCATTGCCTCTTTTGCATCCAAGCCTAATGTTTGCAATCCAGAATAAACATATTGGGCAGTAGACCAGAAAAATACAGTACCCTCACCTTCAAGCCCGATAGTGTAGTGAAACCTTTCTGTATCATCTATACTGGAGTTCTCTAAGGTAGAGACATAGAGTAAATAATCCTTTACAAAGGATTGACCAAATTCCACAGATAGATTATTAAAACCATCTTTAGATCCCGTAACAGAGGGAATAAAATCCCCGTGATAAAGTTTTGGGTCTACCAAGCGAACAAAATGTATCATCGTACGGCCATACACATAAGCTCGCTGTTCTCCAAACAATTCGGGCGTCTGAAGTGTCTTACTCAAAAAATCAAGCAAGTCCATATCCCATTCTTTCCTCAATGTCATTAAGCCAGGCCCCATCTCTTTATCAACTATACTAATAAGGCGGGGTACCATATACCTTATCTTATCCATCCCTATGCCTGTTTCCAACACACTTTGTAGCTCGTCTTTGTTTATAAGGAGCAACTCTTGATATTGTTCTAAAGACCTCTCTCTGAATTCTTGTCTTGCCTCTTGGCTAAAAGTTGGTCCCCCTTTAGAGAAAAAACATATAGGACAATCAAGATACATCAGTTCTGACATCACAATTCCCTCCTTTATAAGATACTGAACTAATAATTCAACACAAACTCAAAATAGCACATCTGTGTAATTTTACAAGAGTAAACTTGAAAAACAACTTCATTTGGAGTAAAGTAAGGTAATCTATAAAAATGAAGTAAAAATAATCATCCTGCATAACGCTTCTCTGCTATGTAGCAGAGAAGCGTTATGCATGTAGTGTAAAAGTTTCAAACTCATGATATCAATAGAAATACTTGTATACATAGGACTGTTCTGGGCTCTGTTTTTTGGTATCTTTATCTTTATTACCTTTTTTGAAAACAGGAAGCAGATTTATCAAACAGCAAAGAAACAGTTTATGCCTTTTGTGAGTTTGATAGTCCCCTGCTTTAATGAGCAAGATAACATTGAAGGGGTTCTTAATTCTCTGCTTGTTCTTGATTATCCAAAAGAAAAGCTTGAGATATTGATAATTGATGATGGCTCAAAAGACAATACTCTTAAAATTGCTAAACAATTCCAGAAGAAACATAAACAAATACAGGTCTTTCATAAAGAGAACGGAGGCAAGTATACAGCTCTTAATCTGGCTCTAACTAAAACAAAAGGAGAGATTGTTGGCTGTATTGATGCTGATTGCTATGCAGAGAAGAATGCTCTCAAGAAAATGCTTCCATATTTTGAAACTCCTGAAGTAGCTGCAGTAGTAGCTACTATTAAAATCTTAAGACCAGATAATATTCTGCAAGGTATTCAATATGCTGAATTCCTTATCTCTGCTTTTCTAAAAAAGATGTTATCTTTCTTAGACAGCATCATCGTAACCCCAGGCCCCTTGTCTCTATTTCGTAAAGAGATACTTGATATTGTGGGCCCATACAAAGAAGGGCATATGACAGAAGATCTAGAGATGGCTTTACGACTACAAAGCAAGCAAATGAAAATAGCTCATTCAATTGACTCGGTTGTCTATACTCAAGGTCAATCAAGCTTAAAAAACCTATGCAGACAGCGATTAAGATGGAGAAGGGGCTTTCTACTTAATCTAAAAGATTATCCTCAACTATTAAACCTAAAGAAACACGGCAATCTATCGTTCCTACTTTTATACAACTTATTCGGGGCTGTACTTTCAATATCTTTAACGATTTATCTTTTATACAAACTATCCAGCTTTCTATTTGTAAAGATAAGTAATGCTGTATTAATCAACTTTGATTTTGTACCGTATCTTGCCCAAAGAAACTGGAACATCCCAACAATACCAACAAGACCTTCATTCTTATTCGGAATAGTCGGTCTTACAATGCTTATTATATTCTTATCCCTTGGTAAGAAATTAAGCTTTGACAAAGTGAGAATAAGACAAAAGGCTTTATTCTATATAGTTGCTTATTCATTCCTAAACGCTGCTTGGTGGATTTTAGCTGGATATTCTATACTGATAAAAAGAAAAATCAAATGGAGTTAAAAAAAGAGAAAAAGATAAACCCACAGAAATATCTGTTAGTTCTACTTTTCACTCTGCTGATATTCAGCAGTGGTTTTTTCTTAAACAACCAGTTTAATAAAAAAAGAGTAACAGATATTGGTTCATTACAGCAGGACTTAAGAATAGATATTTTATCTCTTGAAACCCAGTTCGCTATTTTAGAACAAGCACCCTGTGAAAACCTTAATGAGTCCACTTTAACAAAAGAACTCTATGAAATTTCGCAAAGATTAACATCTGTAGGTAACAACTTAGGACCTGAACACTCCAGCTATATCCAGCTTAAGAAATACTATTCAATCCTTGAAATAAAGCATTGGTTGTTGTTGCAGAAAGCTTCTAAGGCGTGTGATTTACCTTTAGCTTTTGTAATCTATTTCTATACTGACAAAGAGGCCTGTCCTAAGTGTGAAGATCAGGGATATATTCTAACTCATTTTAGAAAAAAATACCCATTTCTTAGGGTATATTCCTTTGACTATGATTTAGATCTTGCCGCGCTCCAAACATTAAAATCTATTTATACTCTAAAAAAAGAAATGCCTATTATAGTGATAAATAATGAGGTACATTATGGGTATAAAAATAAAGAAGAACTTGAGAAAACCCTTGAAGAATTTATTGACTTAGCAACTCTTGAAGAGGAAGCTACCTCAACCGATGAAGCTGATATAGAAAAGTAAAATAAAATCAAACAATCTACAAATTAATTATTTGTATAGATTGCATTCTACAACTCAAGGTGTATGATGCAAATAGTAGCTTAACTCTTAAATCTAAGGAAGGAGAAAAACAATGAATAGAAAAAGAATACTCAATCTTGGTTTTTTTATTCTGCTTTTAACAATTTGTTTACTAACTTTCTCTTGTGAAAGAGACATCGGGCCATTCCCAGAAATGCTTGCCGAGGATATTGAACAATCTATCTCCCGAGGGCGTTCTTGGTTCTATATCTTTGAACGAGACGGGAGTTGTGAATGCACGGTAGCGTATGCGCTTGGTGAAACTGAAGTCAAGTCTTCTATTGATAAGGCAATGGAAAAAAGTATGGATCTGAGAATAATTATTCCTCTCTCTATTCCGAACGAATATGATACCAAGATACTCTTAGACATAAAGACAAACAACCCCCTACTAGCAACAAGAATAAGGATGCTACCTAAAGAAACGCTAAATGAAATTTCAGAAAATAACTACTACTTTTCTGGAAGCTTCATTTGTCAAGAAATTGAACGCGATAGCGAGGAGAACAAAAAATATGTTAAAAAGTGGCCTTACAACCCTAAACTTGCCAGAACGCTAAAGGATAACTTTGAAGAGTTGTGGCAAAAATCTATACCATTATAACCACCTAACTCATATGAACGAGCCTCGACTGAAAAGTTGAGGCTTTCTTCTTAAAAACAAACAAAAGAACGAATTGCTTCGTCTTTTGTTTTACTTTATTTCGTGTGGTCCCAAGTATCGACATTTTAAACCCCTTTATGAGAGAGATTCAGGGGTGGAATGGTGTTATTTCTCAGTTAATTAATGCCTGTGGATAAATAATAACAACATGGTATTGACAAATGACATCTTAGTAGTGTATAATACTAGTGTGCCTGCGAGACGTCAGTCTCTATCGGCTTCAAGCTGATGGCAGGTACAACAAAGAATCTCTTAATTAATCTTTAGGAGATTTTTTGTTTTTGTTATCAATTTTCACATCACTACTAACTACACTAAAAAATGTTTATTCCCACTTCCTAATTGCCTTATAATAACTTTTATTTTACAAGCTTCGATATTCTCTGCAAAAGCCCAAAATCTTGCCTTTGATTCGATGATAACCTTCTCTCCATGTCTATTAGCTTTATACTTAACTATTTTTTCTCTATATAAAATTTTAGCTTTAGGATTTTTTATTATGTTTTCAACATAAGGAATTAGTACAAATCTTCTTTTTTGTTCATTCTTTGTTCTTGGTATTCTACCCTTACGAACTAAATGATTAAACCCAACACGGCTAAAAGTAACAAACTCATTACTTAAAGCAGGACATTCTATGTGTCATATTTTTGAATAAATATTTTTAGCTTTTTCTTTAGATTTTTCATAGCCTATCCCCCATGTTTCCATATCATTTTATAAGTACTTTATATCTATATTTATTATAGCAAAATAAGTCCTAAAACAAAAAACGAACTAGGGGTTCGTCTTTTGCTGATTTTGGCTAAATTTGTGACCCCAAGAATAGTCAGTTGGAACCTTTTTGTGCAGGAATTACGGGTTTGGTGGGGGTTGAGTAATGAAATTAATCCCAAAGCTTATAAATCGCGTGGGTTCCAGAAGAATGAAACCAAACCTCTTGTTTGCTAATAAACTCAAAAATAATCCTGTATTTATCGTCAATAGAAAATGACCAAAAATCCTTTAACCCTCCTTTTAGTTTATGGGTTTTAAGCCGTGCATCAAAAGGGCCTACTCTAAAAATCTCTTCTTTGCTTTCAGCTGTCTTTTTAACTGATATAGGTAGTTTGCGGTATTCTCTCTTAAACTTAGGTGAGTAACTAATTTTCATAAAAAACTACCTTAAGTCCTTTAAAGTTTTTAAAACTTTTCCCTTACTAGAGGCAAGCTCTCTCCTACTTTCTGCCAACTCGTTTATAATTCTCCCCTCTATCCACATTCTAAACAAATCACGAAAAAATTCACTACGAGTAGCATAGTTTTCCTTTCTGACAATTTCATCAACTGATTTGGCCATTGCCTTTGGAAATGATAGATTAATTACTTCACGCATATATTTATTTTATTAATTATGTTTGTAATACTTTGTATTACATTCTTATTATACCAAAATAAACAGCGCTGTCAATAGCCAATCAAAAAACAAAACTTTCATAAAACAAAAAACGAATTGCTTCGTCTTTTATTCTGTCCGTGTGACCCCAAAGTCAAGCCCGTTATCATTAAAGAAGGTACCTTCTTAATTGATACCACAAGCATTGATATCTGAAACTAACCCGTAAACTAAAATATATCGGTTAAACGCTCTAACGCTACTTTATCCATATGATTGTCGTCATAATTGTCTATATGAGTAGCTATACACAAGAGCCCTACATTGACCCCTTGTACGCAAAACCACATTCTTGGAAGTTGATTTTGACGTAAACCAGATTTAGGAATAGCAAGCTCAATTTTCCACAAACTCCAGATATCATTCTGCTTTCTTCTATGAAGTTTTGACGGATGTATAACTCTTTGCGGATTAGTGGAATGAAATTGAACCTCACACAACCTTTGAAAAGCTTCTATGCCTTTCCTTAGATTGCGAAATCGTCGTTCCAAGCCGACGATTTCTTTTTCTAGTTTGGGGTGATAGATAAAATTAAGCATGGTCAAAATTCGTTCCGCGATAAAAAGCTAGTTCATAAGGAATTTCTTTCTTATCTTCCGCACCTATGTATGGTGCTTCAGAATGAGTTAAATTCTCAAGCTGTTTACCATTTAAACATCCGTATTTTCTTATAATTCTATCCAACATTTTCTTCTCATTAGCAGAAAATGCAAGTACATCTGGCTTCTTTGATGCTTTGTATATCTCTGTTGGATTATATCCATCCCATTCATTAACTTTTTTTACAATAAGTTGTTTTTTCTTCGCCATATCGGTCGTCATTTTTTCCAAAGAAACTGGAAAAGGACCCATCGGTAGCTTTTTATATACCTCCCCTGTAAAATATTTCTCATATTTCTCGTAATAATCAAAATCAAGATAATACAAAAGCTTAGCCAGTTTCTTTTTACCACGGACTTCTTTGTCTAATTTCCAACAAAAATAGAGTATTGCCTGTTGGTATTTTTTTATATGTAGAGACATATCTTTACTTTAATATAGCAAAAAAAACTAAAGTCAACAACCTGTCTGGGGACTACTCAAACAACCCCATAAGCTCTTATACCGATTTAGTTTATGTGACCCCGGCGAGAATCGAACTCGCATTGCTGGGATGAAAACCCAGTGTCCTAGCCATTAGACGACGGGGCCTTAATGATGTATTAACGGGTATATTGTAGCAATAAAATTGCTAAATTACAAGATTTTAGGTAATATATAAGTATGAAGATACTCTCAATTGACACCTCTTGTGATGATACATCTATAGCTATTGTCTCAACCCCTAAAAAGGGGTGTTTTGAAATTCATTCAAATATTGTTTCTTCCCAAGTGAAACTACATCAACAATATGGTGGGGTTTATCCCAGTTTAGCTAAAAGAGAACATCAGAAAAACTTAGTGCCAGTATTAAAAAGGGCTCTGAAAGGAGCTAAGCTCCTTGAAAAAAAGAAGGGAGAAGCGGAAGGAGTCGGACTCCTTCCAGAATCTAAAAAATTAGGAATAATTTTAGAGAGGGCACCGGAATTAGAAAAGAATTTAATAAAGTTTTTTGAAAAATACAAAAAACCAAAAGTAGATGCTGTTGCTGTTACCACGGGGCCGGGGCTGGAGCCCTGTTTATGGGTTGGGATAAACTTTGCTAAAGCACTTTCATTTTACTGGAATCTACCTATTATCCCTGTAAATCATATTGAAGCCCATATATTAATAAACTTTTTAGAGCAAGATGTTGAGTTACCTGCTATTGCATTAATTGTTTCTGGCGGACATACTCAACTTATCTTAGTGAAAAAAATCGGAAAGTATGAGATAATAGGAGAAACAAGAGAT
>JABMPZ010000026.1 GCA_013203565.1 Parcubacteria group bacterium
ATTCGCAAACCAATCTCACCATCTAGAGCCTTTACTACTTCATATCCTTCCCGATCTAACATATCCCCTAATGTTTTCTGTAGAGCTGACTCATCTTCAATAATCAAAATTTTAGACATATTTATTTAAACCTGAAATTGAAATTTAAAACTTTTGTTTCAAATCACAATTTTCAAATTTTATGATTTAATTGTTGGTAAAATGAAATAAAAAGTTGTACCTTTCCCTTCTTCAGAACGAAACCAAACCTTGCCATCTAAAAGCTCTACTACTTGCTTCACAATGTGCAAACCCAACCCAGAGCCATGAGTTTTTGCTCTTGAAACATTTTTGGAGCGAAAAAACTTCTCAAAAATATATCCTTGTTCTTCTTTTGGAATGCCTATGCCTTGATCATGTATTTCAAAGTTTATTGTCCCATCTTTCTGCTTCATAGCAATCTTTATCTCACCATTCCCTTTTGTATATTTAATGGCATTATCTAAAAGATTTTCAACCACTTGTTCAAGCCATAAAGGGTCAGCGAAAACATCATTGACCTTTCCTTGAATGTCTAATGTAACCTTTACATTTGAAGCTAAAATATATGGCTTAAACTTTCCAATTAATTTCTCCGTTATTTCAGCTAAAGAAACTCTCTTCTTATTTAAAAGAAAATTACCACTCTCTATTTTTGAAATAGTAAGTAAATTATTAACAAGCTCATTCATCCTCTCACTATTCTCTTTGATAATAGAATAATACTCTTTCTCATCTGATGTTACTGGGTTTTCCCTATCCGAAACCAAGAAATCCAATGCAAACCTGACATTGGTCAACGGAGCCCTTAATTGATGCGATACAATACTAACAAGCTCACTCTTCATTCTTGACGCTTCAGCCATTCTTTCAAAACTGTTTGTAATAACAAAGTTTATAATCAAGAGTATTCCACCCGCACCAAGAACAACCAAAGTTACCATAAAAGGGTCGCTCAATCTATTAGTAGCTAAGAAATAGGTAAAAATAATCACTGCGATAATAACAAGGCCCATAATAAAGAAAAGAAACTGCGGACACTGCCACAAAGGCACTGAATATTTATTACAAGAAGCAAACAGGCTAAATCTTGAACATTTTTTCTTTTCCTCTGTCATATTAGGAATTCTTTATGAGCCCGATTAGGGCGAATTTTAGAATTGCTTATAATCGAAATATATTTATACTTTACCGATTACAAGGTTCTCGCCAGCAGGCGAGGTTCTTATAATTGAATAATATATGTTTATACTCTGGCAATTACAAGGTTCTGGCGAAGCCAGGTTCTTATGCCCAGCGAGGGAGTGTATGTGCCGAGCAAGGGTATTAAAAACAGTTAGACATCACAATAATTATTTTATATCTTTACTATATTGTAACATAAAAAACAATTGCAACAAAAACAACAAAATAACAACACACAACAAAAAATACAATAGAAATGTTTAAGTTCAGAAACATTTTGGACTCTAAGTAGGTTACTCGTAAATATTTTGTAGCTAATTAAGCCGATCGGCTTAATTAGCTACAAAACTATTTCTTGATTTTTTATCCTAATAACTTCAATATATACTCTTTGCGGTCGGCCTCATCAACTGTAAAAATGAAAATATTTTTTCCGAGTCCTGCTTTTTCTATTTCTTCACAAAATAATTTTGCGATAGGAAATTTGCCAATATAGACACTTTTTTGGATCTGTTCATATTGAAAAAGTAAAAGCTCTTGACGGATGACTATTCTCCAATATCTTCTTTTTTCTGGAATATCAAAAACCACTATCCGTAATTTTCCATCCCATGGTTCTTTCAAAATTGAATATCTATCTCTAATATAGAGTACTATTTCTTTACCTTTGTCAGTTAAAAAATAGGTCTTTTGTTTTTTTGGATTCTTTGCTACTAATCCCTGTTTTATTAATCTTGAAACATTAGTTCTTACTATTTCCTTTTCAAACTTAGATTTTTTAGAACCCACTCCAAACATTACTTTCATTAATGCAAACCCAGGGTAAGAACTGGGTAAACTTTCCAAAAAATCTTCTCCTGACTCATGTAGGGAAAATAAAATACTAGAACTCGTATTCAGACCTTTTGTAAAAAACCTTTGAGCAAAACTTCTTTTTTTCCTTTGAAAAAAATACTCTGTTTTTGGCATAATTTTGCAATAATATCTTGTAGCTAAATAAGCCGATCGGCTTAATTAGCTACAAGATATTATTTGTTAATTATAATTACCTTTCTATTTATTTATTTTGGCATATATTATCCAAAAACAAAAACGCAAAGTAAAATAAGTGCATACACAAAATTGACTAAATCAAAAAAATCAGGTAAAATATCAGTAATGATTACGGGGCATAGTGTCAATGGTAGCACGAGGCGTTTGGGACGCTTTAGTCTGGGTTCGAGTCCCAGTGCCCCGACAAGAGAAATTCAAAAACTATAATGTCTATAACTTTAGAAAAAGCGCGAGAACTAGTAGAAAAGTATCTAAAAGATAAAAACAATCGCATACACTCGCTTGAAAGCGAGGTTGTAATGCAATCCCTAGCAAAACATTTTGGAGAAGATGAAGCAAAATGGGCAATAGCAGGATTATTGCACGATTTAGATTGGGAAAATACTTTAGACAATTTTGAACAGCATGGCTTACAAACAATAGAGCTTATAGAAAAAGAAGGGTATGAACTACCAGATGATGTAGTCCACGCAATTTCAGCCCACAACGAATCACACACAGGAATAAGACGGGAAAGCAAAATAGATTATGCCTTAGCTGCTGCTGAATCTATCACAGGTCTAATTTATGCTTACGCGCTTATGCGCCCTGAAAAACTACAAGGTATGAAAGCAAGCTCTCTGAATAAGAAGTTCAAAGACAAAAGCTTTGCAGCTAATGTTTCAAGAGAACTAATTGAAGACATAGAGAAAACAGGATTAGAAAAATCAAAATTTTTTGAAATAGCAATTCAAGCAATGCAAAGTATTGCTTTAGAAATTGATTTATAAGAACACCGCGGGTGTCGTATAACGGTTATTACTTTTGATTTCCAATCAAATGACACGGGTTCGACTCCCGTCACCCGCTCCAGCAAGAAAAACAAAAAACAGAGGTCAGACCTCTAAAAAACTGAGCTCGAGTCAGGAGAGG
>JABMPZ010000027.1 GCA_013203565.1 Parcubacteria group bacterium
AATAACTTAACTGCTTATTTATCCATATTACTACTCCAATCAGTAGCCTTTTTCCCCTTTAATACCCCTGAATTTGCTAAGATGGCTGAAGCTATACAAATAGCTCCTACTAATTTATCCTTATCAATTGCTTGTTGTGCTATCTTATACACATCTTTATTATCCAAATCCTTCATTGCTCCAGAGCCACCAACAAAAACAAAACAATCAAAATCATTAATCTTAACATCAGAAAAAGCAATATCTGCAACACCAACACCACCAAAAACACCTAATATGTCTCCCTTTTTTTTACTAACTGTTGTAACCTCAATCCCCTGCTGTTCAAACACGGCCTTTGGGATAAAATACTCTTCATCCCTGAAGTCCTGTTGAGCAACAAGTATTGCTATTTTTTTATTTGGCATAATACTCTACTTTTGAAACTACCTCCCTTATTTCAAATATTTATACTTATTTATATTATGCTCTTCTAAGGTTTTACTAAAGAGTGTTTCTCCATTCTTGCCTCCGTTTTTAGCTGTTAAGTAAAACCAATAAGGATTATCTTCATAATACACGGCTGCTTTAATACTATCAAGCCCTGGATTGCAAATCGGACCCAAGGGCAACCCCCTATACTTATATGTATTATACAATGAATCAATCGCTAAGTCATCTTTTGTTAATGCAACATTCTTTTTTCCTGTTAAATAGGTTACAGTAGCATCCACCTGAAGAGGCCAACCATTGCGTAACCGTTTCCATAAAATACCTGCAACTATTTGTTTGTCTTCATATGTTCTTACTTCTTTTTCTAATAACGAAGCCATTGTTAGAACCTCAAACAATCCCCTACCCTGTTTTGCAATCTCTTCCTCTATTTCAGAAGTAATCTTTTTATCAAAATTAGCAAGCATTTTATTCAAAATACTTAAAAGTGGTTCATCTCTTGTAAGTTGATATGTGTCAGGAAAAAGATAACCCTCCAGACCAACATTCTTTGGCTTGTCTTTCAAAAACTCAAACTTCTCTGAGAAATCAAAAACAGCAGGTAAATCAGAAACTTTAGAATAATCCACCGCAGGAAAACCAGCAACTTCAAAAACCTCTTCTGCCATAAACATTCCCTTGTTTTCTAACCCCCAACCAATATCTCTTAAATCCCAGCCCTCAATAACAACAAGTTCTTCTTTAATAACATCTCCAGAAGATATCTTGCCTAATACTTCAGACACACTCATTGCATTAGAGAGACCGTAAGAACCAGCCATTAAGTTTTTCTGATTACCTGATAAAAAAGTTAAAGAAAGAAATAATGTCTTTGACTTTATTAAATCTTGGCTTTTTAGATTATCAGCAATTTCTCCCATACCCTCTCCCCTATTCACAACAAAAACCATTGGAGTTGCTTCTCCCCCACCTGTGATATAGTTTCCTTGCCAAATAAAAATACTGCCTAAAACAGCAATTATTAATAAAGCAATTTTCCATTTTTTGCCTTGATCATCTATGTCCATTTCACTTTTTATCACTAAAAATCCCTTTAGCAATTATCTTATAAACACTTTGTATAAAGTCACCCCCAGCGTATCCAATAACAAAACTTAAAGCTGGAGTATAGATTGTTTGTAAATCAAACCCAATTTCCCTTACAGCAGCAGCTGTCATTAAACCAATAATTCCTGAAAGAAAAGAAGTACCTAAAAACCTCCACAACTCAAACTTTACATTCTTATACGAAAGATAATGTTTTAGAAAACCAACCAGCCCCCTAACAACACCCCCAAAGAAGCCAGCAAGTAAAATAGAAAAATACATAGGTTTGAAATAATTATATTATTTTTTCAAATCATTCTGCGCTTTAATAATCCATTCTTTGACAAATTGTAAATTATTTTCCTGCATAAAGAATTTTTCCTTGCATAATAATATCTTTAATAAAAAAATCTCCTAAAAGCAAACGCTTTTTTATTTCGGCAGGCGTATATACTAAAATATCTAAAGGCATAGTCCTATCTAAAAGCATTCTATCTATCTCTAAATGACGCTTAGTCCTCGCTTTCTTTGTTTTTTTAATAACAAGCAAATCAACATCGCTATCTTTATGAGGATTGCCATAAGCAAAACTACCATAGAGAATAATTTTCTCTGGTTTGTATTTTTTAACAATTTGGTCTCTTATTTTTCTTATCTCCTGTTTGGTATCCATATTTATTTTGTTTCAAGTGTGCCCTCTTCAATACTAACATCTTCTACTGTGCCTACTGTTCTTGAATAGCCACGCGCTAAAAAGAAAATCAGTAAAATCACTGCCACGAGCACCATAATAAAATCAAGTTTTTTCATCATATATTTTTACTGTTATTATTTAATAATAAAGTACTTAATGTTTTTTTGCAAGTAAAATCCCCATGACAATAAAAATAACAATATTACCATAGGGATTATAATAGATTCGTGGCGCTTATTTAGTTACAAAGAAATACCGAGCAAGTCATCGACTAGAGAAGACGTTGCTTCCTTATTTGGAAACAATATTGCTATTTCTTTTATCTTTTCTTTCATTTCTAAAATCTCTCTTCCAAGCTGGTCATCCTCTCGCGTTTTCTTGCTTGTTTTGCTTTGAAGTAACAAATAACTCATATTGAGAGCACCTCCTTTCCATAATAAATATAACAAACTAAAGCTGTAACTTCAACCCTTTTTCTTAAATAGCCCCAACTTCCTATAAACCCAATATGAATAACCCAATGGAATCAAACTTGCAGCTATCATTGCTATTATGAAAATCCAGAAACCATTCTCTCCAAAAAAGATACCCAAAAACCCAATAATAGATCCAACAATAAACGCCTTACCCCCAAACTTATGAGTCCTTTCCCAAACCTCATCTGACTGCAAAGTCCAAGGGGTTCTGATTCCAACGAAATAGTTTCGCTTTATCTTTGGCATAATAAAGCCAAAACCAGAAAACAATAAGCTAAGGGTTGGAATCATAAAATACATTATATT
This sequence comes from Parcubacteria group bacterium, assembly GCA_013203565.1. Taxonomy (GTDB): domain Bacteria; phylum Patescibacteriota; class Minisyncoccia; order Minisyncoccales; family CG1-02-41-26; genus JABMPZ01. The sequence goes on from JABMPZ010000027.1 coordinate 2,995, forward strand.
AAACTTATACCCAATGGCAGCTAAAAGGGTATAACAATAAAGAGCAAAAAACAAAACCACTATAAACAAACGCATGAAATAGTAAGGGGTTTTGAACTTTTCATAATTCTTACGAAAAGGATCTATTTTAGGTAGTAACAACATCAAAAGATATACCCCTAAAGTAAGTAATGGATAAAATATCAAAACAAATGACTTACCACTGTATCCATCAATCTCCCCTGCGGCATTCCAATGGCTTGGTAGTTTGTCTGCTAAGCAAGGTGCTTTGAATAAGCTTACGGCAAGAACAGCCATTATAAAGATTAAGGTTAATGGTATTGCCTCTTTTATTATCCCTATATGTTTTTTATTCATAGATAATTTTAAATAATAGTTTTAAATTAATAATCTCTATCCTGCATAACGCTTCACTGCTACGTAGCAGTGAAGCGTTATGCAGGATATTTATATTTCAGGATATTTATATTTATAGAAGTTTTTTTTGGCGTAAATCCTTTAACATATCTTCTACTATTTTTTCACCTTGCTTTGTCAAAGTAAAAGAGGTTTTTGGATCGCCTTTAATTAATTTTTGTTTACGCAAGCCTCTTAATGATTTATCAAGTTTTCTTGAATCAGGCCATTTTGAATAACCTTTGAGTTCAAAACTCTTTGGGAATACATTGAAACACTCTGCAACTATTCTCTCAACAGTAGTTTTTTCTTTATCCTCTATAATTTTAGACAAACAGAAAAGAATCAAATCATGCATTGTTCTTCCACTTAAAAATTCAAATATTTTATAATCTTTCTTTTGCATACCTTATTTTAACACATTAAAAGTTTAGAAAAAAGCATGTTTTAATGCTTGGTTACAGCAGGCGAGGTTCTTATAATCGAATAATATATATTTATACTTTGGCGATTACAAGGTTCTCGCCAGCAGGCGAGGTTCTTAT
>JABMPZ010000028.1 GCA_013203565.1 Parcubacteria group bacterium
CGACGATCGTCGTAATTAACCGCAAAATAATTTGTTAAAAATGTTATAAAAATTATAGAAATTTTATTAAAAAAAACATACAAAAACTTGACAAATGTTTTAATTCGCATATAATGAGATAGATTATGCAAAAGTTAAATCACTCACAAATTATTATTAGCATTATTGCTATTATTAAGCCCGCAAGGGTTGGGAGGTTTACTTTTGTGTAATAGTTCATTACTTAAGTCAAAAAAAGCAAAAGCCCTTCCAACTCGGAGGGGCTTTTGTGATGGTCTTTAATAATAGGAGGGACATAATGAATTTTATGTTGTGTTTAAATGGTAAAGATATGGATAGTTTTCAAACATGGGATAAACAACCAGCAGGAGAAATATCTTTCTTGCTAAAAGAGGATGGAGGGCGCGGAAGAAGATATAGATTACTAATTCCGTGTGAGTATAAATATATGAATTTCATCGCGAAAAGATGTGATGATGAGAAAGTTAGGTTTCATGTAGCCATCAGGACAATAGAACAGGAAGATAAACTTCTTGTTGGATCGCTTTGTAAATACCTAAAGAATGCCTTAAAAAGTGCCTTATCATCATAATTGCGATATGAATATAGCCTAGTAACTTATGCAGTTACTAGGCTAACCTTTCTTTTTGAAGAAAATGTGTTAAAATATAAAGCATAAGGCCCCATCGTCTAATGGCCAGGACGCTTGATTCTCAATCAAGTAATAGGAGTTCGACTCTCCTTGGGGCCACAACTAATAAGCTTATAAAATATATGGAAGACAAAATAGAGAAAATAAAGGAAATTGTAAAAGAAGAATTATCACAATGTTCTGCTCATGGATTTGATCATGTAGAAAGGGTCTATAATTTGGCTATGAAAATAGCTGAAACAGAAGACATTGACCTTGAAGTGGTAAAGATAGCCGCTTTATTGCATGATGTTGGAGGTAAAAGAGAAACAGATGATAATACTGGGAAAACAGATCATGCTTCAGAGTCAGCTAAAATGGCAAGACCAATTTTAGAGAGTTTGAATTATCCTGAAGATAAAATTCAACATATTCAAGATTGTATTTTGTCTCATAGATACAGGAATGAACATAAGCCAAAGACAAAAGAAGCTCAACTTATTTTTGATGCAGATAAAATAGATGCTTTAGGTGCGATCGGTCTTGCAAGAACATTTGCTTGGATTGGGAGAAATAATGCTTTTATTTATAAAAAAGTAAATACTGAAGAATATATTAATGAGAACCTTGGAGGAAAAATAGATGGAAGGATTAAAGACAAGACAAAACATAGCGCTCAAATAAATTATGAGACTAAGGTTAAGCATATTGTAAATTTACTTCATACTAAGAAAGGTAAAGAAATTGGAACAGAAAGAACAAAGTTTTTTAAAGATTTTCTTAATAGAATGGAAAAAGAAATAAGAGGGGAGCTGTAACTTGAGTTTAAGAAATATCATATTATTCCTAGGACTCTCTTGCAAAGAGGTTCAAAATTTTAATACTGAAGTTTGTAAAACTAAAAACCACCAATCAAATTGGTGGTTTTTAGCGTGGAGCCAAGGGGAATCGAACCCCTCTATCCGAATGTCAAGTACGGACGCCTCACCATAAGGTAGCCCCTTAAACCCCACATATTTATTTTATCAGAATATAAAATAAAAGAAAACCCGAGAAAAACTCGGATTTTCAGGGTGCGACTGATTCCGTACTTGACATTATCATTATACTATTTCTGTGGTTAATGTCAAATTTTTTATCCACAGTTTTTGGAATTTTTATTGAGCTGTGTTATTATAAAAACAGAGTAGGCAAAGCTTTGTCTATAATTTTACAATTCTTTAATTAAAGGAGAATATAATGCCAGGGCAAGATTTGCGAAGTTTAATAAAGGGTGTGTTAGCGAGACATCCTGGATCAGGTGAGTTATTAGAAACTAGCGAAGAAGATCGTCGAGAGATTATGGATATTTGGACAAAGGGTGCAAAGGAACTTGAACCTAAACTTAAGGCATTGCGTCAACAAAGAATGCAATCTTTGTCGAGAGCTAGACATTTTTTTATCGGGTCAAGCGAAGCTTGACCCGTGTCTTTTTTATCTTAAATGTTTTCCCCAAGACAAGTTGGGGATTTTTTGTTATGATATATAAATAGATATATGTCTGTTTCTAAAACTAAAACTAAAATACCTATTTGGCATCATTTGCCTATTGCTGATGTCTCTAAAATTCTTGATGTTAATTGCGAGCGGGGTTTGGGTATGGATGAGGTTCTCAAAAGGCAGAAGCTTGGTCGTAATGCTTTGCCTGAGGCAAAACCTGTATCTCGGCTTCGGATTGTTTTGAGTCAATTCAAAAGCCCCCTTATATATATTCTAATTGTAGCAGGGGGTGTTACTCTATTTCTACGAGAATACACAGATGCTATTGTTATACTAGCTGCGGTTTTTGTTAATGCCATTGTTGGATATGTTCAAGAGTTTAAGGCATCAAATACTTTGAGAGAATTAAAGAAAATATTGCGTGTAAAAGCAATTGTAATTCGTGATGGAAAAGAAAAAGAGATTTTCCAAGAGGATTTAGTTAAGGGTGATATTGTTATCTTAAAGTCAGGGAGCAAAGTTCCAGCTGATGCGAGAATCATTAAATCATGGAACTTAAAAATACAAGAGGCGCCTTTGACAGGGGAGTGGCTTGGGGCTGAAAAGGTGTTAAAAGTTTTAGATGAAAAAACCCCATTAGCTGATAGAGATAATATGGCATATATGGGTACTATTGTTGAAGATGGCGAAGGTAGAGCTATAGTTACAGGTATTGGTTCTCATACTGAAATAGGTAAGGTGGCAAAGTTGATAGGGGAAACAAAAGAAGAAAAAACTCCATATCAAAAACGACTTTCACATTTTTCTAAAATTGTAGGAGCATTAGTAGCTGGCGCAAGTATTTTAATTTTTATTGAGGGTGTACTTACACAAAGACCTTTTGTTGAAATGTTTGTAACAGCAGTTGCTGTTGCTGTGGCTGCAATTCCAGAGGGTTTACCTATTGCGATGACTATTATTCTTGCCATAGGTATGCAAAGAATACTAAAGAAGAAGGGCTTAGTAAGAAAGTTAGCATCTGCAGAAACATTGGGTTCTACATCTATTATTGCCACTGATAAAACTCTTACTCTAACTCAAGGTAAAATGCAAATGGATATAGTAAAAGCAGAAGATGTAAAATTAGCATTGCAAATAGCTGTTTTAGCGAATGAGGCATTTATTGAAAACAGTGGAGAAGCGTTTCGTAGTTGGAAAATTAAAGGTGATCCAACAAGTAGAGCATTAATTGAGGCAGCTGGTGAGCAGGGTATTTTTAAGCCAGAGCTTGAGAAAACATTTCATAAAATTAGTGGAATACCATTTAACACACAGAATAAATTTATTACTTCTTTTTATAGGAAGCAGGGTTCAGTAGTTGCTTATGTTTCAGGTGCGCCTGAAAAGATAATTAGTTTGAGTACAAAAGTAAAAGGTAAAACAAGACAGAGTCAATTTACCAAAGCCACTGCCAGTCATCTTGAAAAAGAGTTAGAGGAATTAACTGGTAGGGGATTAAGGGTTGTTGCTGTGGCGTATAAGAGTTTAAAGGGGGTTAAAAATGTTGCTAATAACGAGCTTGGTCTTGATGATGTTTCTGACCTCACATTTGTTGGATTTATTGGCTTAAAAGACCCAATCAGAAAAGAAGCGAAAAAGGCATTTGGTATTTGCAGAAAAGCAGGCATGAGAACGATTATAGTTACAGGGGATCATATGCTAACAGCAAAAGCAGTCGCCGAAGAATTGGACTTGCCAACTAAAAAAGAGAACATGATGTTAGGGAGTGAATTAGAGGAATTATCTGAAACACAATTAGGTAAAAAACTAAATAGCATTAATGTTTTTGCTCGTGTGGAGCCAAAACACAAATTAAGAATAATTGAGGCATGGCAGAAGAAGAATCATGTAGTTGCTATGACAGGAGATGGGATTAACGATGCAGCTGCTCTTAAAAAAGCAGACATTGGTGTGGCACTCGGAAGTGGTACTGATGTGGCCAGAGATGTTTCTGATATTGTTTTACTTGATGATAATTTTTCTGTGCTTGTTGCAGCTGTTGAAGAGGGGAGGGCAATTTTAGATAATATTAGGAAAGTAATTACATACTTATTGAGTGATAGTTTTACTGAAATGATTTTAATTGGCGTAGCTATACTGTTTAGGTTACCTTTGCCCATAACAGCTGTTCAGATTTTATGGGTTAATTTGATTGAAGATGGTCTGCCTAATATCGCTTTGGCTTTTGAGGAAAAAGAAAAAGATTTAATGAAACAAAAGCCAATAGCACATGGTTCTCCCTTATTAACACGAGAGATGAAAATCATTATTTTTGCTATTGGAGTTATCACAGATTTCATTTTATTGGGACTATTTTTATGGCTCTATTATAGTATCGGGGTTGTTGGCCTTGGATACATAAGGACAATGATATTTGCTGGGCTTACAATTGACTCTCTGTTTTATGTTTTCTCCTGTAAAAGTTTAAGAAGAAATATATGGCATATTAATATATTCTCTAATAAGTTATTAGTTATTTCATGGGTTTTGGGCTGGGTATTTCTTTTGGGCGGAGTGTATTTACCTATTTTCCAAAACCTTTTGAAAACAGTCCCATTAGGGCGTTTTGATTGGTTAATTTTATCTGGACTTGGTTTGACAAAATTACTGTTAATTGAAGCTACAAAGTATTACTTTATTGTTAGACATAAAACTGAAGTATGATTTTAGAAATCATTATCTTTATAATATCATCGTTTGTTCTTGCAAGGTCTAGTAAGGTGATTGTGCAGAAATTAGTGCGCATTGCTCGGTTTTTGAAATGGAGCGAGTTTATTGTTTCTTTTTTAATTATGTCTGCCATAACTTCTTTTCCAGAGTTGTTTGTTGGTATTGCTTCTGCATTACATAAAAGACCAGAATTATCTTTCGGTAATATAATTGGAAGTAATATCATAAACTTAACTTTGGTTGTGGCTATTCCTGTTTTGATTGCAGGGGTTTTAGAATTAAAATCTAAAATGGCTCAAAAAACAGCTGTTTTTACTTCTATAATTGCTGTTCTTCCTATTTTACTAATAATAGACGGCACTTTATCAAGGGCAGATGGTTTGGTTTTATTAATTTGTTTGGCTCTATATGTTAGTTGGGTTTTGAAAGGTAAAAAGAAATTTGAAAAAGCATTTACTAATACAGCAACAGTAGGGGAGTGGAAAGAAGAGCCAAAAAGCAATAAGGTAATCTTAAAAGATTTAACTATATTTTCAGTAGCTGTGGCTATACTTTTATTATCAGCTGAAGGTATTGTTTGGTCAGCTACTGGTTTAGCTTCTATTTTTGGTGTCCCGTTGATTATTGTTAGTATTTTATTAGTTGCTCTTGGCACTAATCTCCCTGAACTCATATTCAGCATGAAGGCAGTTTCTCTGAAACATAAGGATATGGTTCTAGGTAATTTAATGGGCTCTGTTATAGTTAACTCTACTTTGGTTTTAGGTGTGACTGTCTTAATTTATCCATTGCAACTATTTAATTATTCACCATATATAGCCGGAGTTATTTTCACCATAATCACTCTTTTATTCTTTGTTTTATTCGCTCGCACTCATAAACAGATAGATAGAAAAGAGGGAGTATTTTTATTAGTCGTTTATATAGCATTCGTCGTCGTCCAGTTTTTAATTAGGTAGAATCTTGTTAAATTTTTATACAAATTTTAAGATAATATTGATTGATTTATTTTTTCAACATGATAAAATACAGTCAAAGATTAAATCTATGACACTTGAACAAGAATTAAAAACATATGAAGGAAAAAAAGAATCTCTTCTTGCAGAATCAAGGGGCAAATTTGTGTTGATTAAGGGTGGTGAGATTATTGGTATATATACCAACTACGAAGATGCCTTAAGGGCAGGATATGAAAAGTTTGGAAATCAAGAGTTTTTAGTAAAAGAAATTACAGAAATTGAACATATTAATTTTTTTACACGACATCTGACATCTAAATAAATATGCCATCACTTACTAAAAGAATTCCTGACTTACACCATATAGGACCTATAATCGAAGCATTGATTGGTGTTTCCTCTGTTACTAAGGATATTCTTCAAAAAGAGCAAAAAGAAATCCCTCAACCAATAACAGCGCGTATGCTTGTTGATACAGGTGCTTCAGTATCAGCTATTAAAAAAGGTGTTGCTGATCAATTAGGATTAAAGCCACATGGTTTAACTAAAATTGCTACTCCTTCGCATGGCGCTCATGAGTGTCCTCTTTATGATGTGGACATTCTTTTTTCAACACACCATACAGGAATAAGGAATGTTAGAGTAATTGAAAGCGCTTTTGAGGGTCAGAATATTGACGGTTTAATTGGAAGAGATATTTTGAAGTTAGCTTTATTAGTATATACAGGATACGATAATAGTTTCACAATTGCTTTTTAATTAACTTAAGGTGCTATTCCACCTCTGAATTTATATCTAAGGATACTAGAAGAAATAAAAAAATTGTAAAAATAAATATATGCAAGATGATACAAAAGAACCAATCAATGAGGAATTAAATCAAGAGCCGTTGTCGCCAGAATCAGAGCGTGTTCCTGAAGCCCCAGAAACACAAGTTGAGCAACAAGAATCGCAAGTGGAAAAAAAGCCAGTGCCTACAGAGGAGCAAGGGGAGCAACCAGATAGTTCTGCTCAACAAGTTAGTGATGACGATAACACAGAAGCAGAGAAGCAGGCAGATAAACTTCGTGATGTTCAGCATGAAGGCAGAAAGATAGAGCAACTTCTTTCTTTAGCACAAGATAAGGGAGTTGATTTTGCTGTTAATGTGGCAAAGAAAACAAATGACCCTACTTTACTTGATTTACTTCACGACAAGATAGTTGAAAAAGGATTACATAAAGATATAGGTTAAATATATGTGGCTTTTATACATTATAATAGGTGCAGTAGCTCTAGGTGTTTTTCTATTAGGTAACTTTTTGTTATCTAGTAAGAAGAAAATACGAAGATTGTCTCAAAGTTTGAGTATGTCTTTGTTTTTAGTGAAAATGCCAAAGTATGAGAAAAAGGATGAAAAAGAAAAACAATTAGATGTTAAATCATTGATTGAAAGTATGGAGCAGGTTCTTGCTCATTTTCTTTATTTGAAAAAACCGAATTTCTTTGAAAAAACATTTCTTGGGGTAAGACCCCCAAGAATAGTTTTTGAGGTTGCTTCAACTGTTGGAGGAGAAGACATTTCTTTCTACATTGCAGTTCCAGAGTATATGTCATCATCAGCTGAAAAAAGTATTCAAGGGGTTTATCCAGATGCAGTTGTTGAAAAAGTACCAGAGGATTATACTGTTTTTGAAGCAAATGGTGTGGTTTCAGCCAGTATTATGTCACTTCGCAGGTCATTCTATTTTCCAGTTAAGACATATAAGTATTTAGAGAGAGATCCACTTTCTGTTGTTACTAATGCATTAAGTAAGATAACACCAGAAGAGGGTTCAGCAATACAAGTAGTTGTTCAGCCAAGTAGTTTAGATATGAAAAGAAAAGAAGAAAAGATATTGTCTGCTATTATTGAAAAAGGCAAGAATCCTCGTGCTGCAGTTGAAGAACTTCAGGGTGGTAAGATGACAAGATTTATTTCTAATATGATTTGGGGAATGTTAAACTCTACACAAAAGAAAACTAAAGATGAAAAAGACAAACAAAAACAACAAGAACAACAGAAAGAGGGGACAGCTAATCAAGTAATAATTGATGCAATAAAAGCAAAAGCCCAGAAGCCAGTTTTTGATGTTAATATCCGATTGATGGCAGTTGGGGTTGATAAGATTAGGTCAACAGAGATTTTGAGTCATTTAGAGTCAGCTTTTAGTCAGTTTTCATCTAGCTTGAATTCTTTTGAATCCAATAGAGTTAGAAAGAGTCGTATAAAGAAAATAGTTTATGATTTCAGTTTTCGTAATTTTGTGTTAAGAGATAATATGGTATTAAATGCAGAAGAATTAACAAGTGTATTTCATTTCCCATTACCTCATATTGATTCTCCAAATATACAATGGTCTAAAACACGAGAGGTAGCTCCTCCGACTGAACTTCCTTTGAAGGGGATTAATAAGATAGGGGATGCTGTGTTTAGAGGGGAGACAAAACCCGTTTCTTTTGCTTCAAAAGGAGACAGGAGAAGACATTTCTATATAGTAGGGCAAACAGGTACTGGTAAGAGTTCTTTGATTCGTGAAATGATTAAGCAAGACATTGAAGCAGGGGAGGGGGTTGGAGTTATTGATCCAAATGGTGACTTAATAGAAGATACGATAGCTAATATACCAAAGTCACGGGCTGAAGATGTTGTTTTGTTTGAGCCATTTGATACAGATAGACCTGGTGGATTGAATATGCTTGAATGGACAGCTCCAGAGCAAAAAGACTTTGCTATTTCAGAAATGATTACAATCTTTTCTAAACTCTTTCCACCAGAGGTTATTGGCCCTATGTTTGAGCACTATATGAGGAATGCTATGTTAGCATTGATGGCAGATAAAGAAAATCCAGGAACACTTGTTGAGATTCCAAGAATGTTTACAGATGATGAATTTATGAAAGAAAAAGTAAGCAAGGTTGTGGACCCGATAGTTCGTAGTTTTTGGTTAAAAGAATGGGCTAAAACAACAGGACAAAGCAGGTCTGATATGTTGGGTTATGTTGTTAGTAAAGTTGGTAGATTTATAGAGAACACAATGGTGCGTAATATCATTGGGCAGACAAAGAGTGGTTTTGATTTGGGTGATATTATGGATAACAAGAAGATATTCTTAGCTAATTTATCCAAGGGCCAAACAGGGGAGATGAATAGCTCTTTACTTGGTCTTATCTTGGTTTCTAAAATGCAGATAGCTGCTTTTCGTAGAGCTGGTATGCCCGAAGACCAAAGAAAAGATTTCTATCTATATATTGATGAGTTTCAGAACTTTACCACAGACAGCATAGCCACTATTTTATCAGAAGCCAGAAAATATCGCCTTAATCTTATCTTGGCTCATCAATTTATGCCACAGCTAACAGATGAAATACGGAATGCAGTAATTGGTAATGTTGGGAATATGGCAAGTTACAGGGTGGGTGCGAATGATGCAGAAGTTTTAGAAAAACAATTTGAGCCAGAGTTTTCAAGTAATGACTTATTAAATGTTGATAATTTCCACTTTATATGTAAAATGATGATAAACAATAATGTGTCAACTCCATTCAAAGTAAAGGCCATGAAGCCAACAGAGGGGAATAAAGAAATAGTACCATCAATCAAAAAGTTATCTAAATTAAAATACACTAGGCCAAGAGCCCTAGTAGAACAAGAAATTTTAGAGCGTTCTCGGTTGGGAGCTTAAGGTATAGTTTAAAGTATATCTGCATAATGCTTCACTGCTACATAGCAGTGAAGCATTATGCAGAATTCATAAAATGTCTGATATTATATACATCTTAATAATTATTGTAATTGCTGGTTTGGGAATGGGAATTTCCATCTTTTATATTAAAAAAGAAACAGCTAAATTGCAGGAGGGGAGTGAGGATAAGGATTCTTTGGTTATGCTACAGCAACAATTGCAGAATATGAGTAAGGTTATGGATAATAAGTTAACTGAATCAAACAGAGCTATACAGAACCAAGCTAATCAAAGTACTAAAGTTGTAGGTGATGTAATAGAGCAACTAACTCGGCTCGATGAAACTAACAAGCAAGTTATTGGTTTTGCAGGACAATTGCAGTCACTTGAGAATATATTAAAAAACCCAAAACAAAGAGGTATTTTAGGTGAGTATTATTTAGAAGAGTTGCTCCGTAATGTTTTTAATCCTAACCAGTACAAGATGCAGTATAAGTTTGATGACGGTGATATTGTGGATGCTGTTATTTTCCTAG
>JABMPZ010000029.1 GCA_013203565.1 Parcubacteria group bacterium
ATGTTCTCATAGTTAACTGTGTACCTGGCTCTCCAATTGATTGTGCTGCAACAACACCCACTGCTTCGCCAACCTTAACCATATCATTTTTACCCATATCCCATCCATAACACTTTTGACAAACCCTTCTTGGGCTACGACAACTTAGAGGGCTAAATACTTCAAGACTCTTAATTGCTTCATTTCCTGCTATTTCAATAGACATTTTCCAATCAATTATTTGACCTGTTTTAATAACAGTTGCTTTCTGCCCTGGTAATTTAACATCTTTTGAAACTACTCTGCCTACAATCTTAAATCTAAAGTCCTGACCAATATCATCGGCTTCTGATTTGAAAACCTCAAGCCCTTTCTTATCGCCACAATCCTTTTCAGTAACCATCATTTCATGCGCTACATCAACTAATCTTCTGGTTAAATAACCTGAAGCAGATGTTCTTAAAGCAGTATCAGAGGTTCCTTTTCTGGCACCATGAGTAGAAATAAAGTATTCTAAAACATCAAAACCCTCCTTAAAGGAATGTTTAATAGGCATTTCAATAATTCTACCAGTTGGAGAAGTAACTAAACCCTTCATACCTGCCATCTGAACTGGTTGAGCCCATGAACCCCTAGCTCCAGAATCAACCATTATATATACTGGGCCATCCTTAGGTAGGGCTTCAGGTATAAGTTTTTCAATTTTTTCTTTAACATCCTGCCAAATTTCAATAAGTTTTGAAGATCGCTCATCTCGAGAAAGAAAGCCCCTCTTGAAATGAACTTCAATTTTCTCAACTTCTTTTTCTGCCTGTTCCATTAGGGCAGGTTTTTCTTTAGGTACTATTAAATCATCCATCCCCCAACTAATACCAGATAAAGTTGAATATTCAAATCCCATCTCTTTAATACGGTCTAAAGTTTTCTGTGTTTCTTCCATTGAATATTCTTCAATGATTTGACTAATTATTTTAGAAATGTTCCTCTTGCCAACCTGTTCATTAATAAATGCAAAACCTTTAGGCATTGAATCATTGAAGATAACTCTACCACAACTTGTTTCAATAATAACAGGTATTTTTAGGCCTTTAGTCATACAGACCTTAATCTTGGCTCTTAAATCAATGTCTCCTAATTGTTCAGCTAAAATTGCCTCTTCAGAAGATGAGAAGGTCTTACCCTCACCTAAGGCACCTTTCTCAATTGCTGTCATATAGTAACAACCAAGAATCATATCTTTAGTTGGAATAGCAACAGGCAACCCATCTGATGGCTTTAACATATTATTCTTTGACCACATCAATTCACGAGCTTCTTTTTGTGCTGGCTCACTCAAAGGCACATGCACTGCCATTTGGTCACCGTCAAAGTCAGCATTAAAAGCACTACAAACCATTGGATGTAATTTAATCGCTTGACCTTCAATTAGCTTTGGCTCAAATGCCTGAATACCTAAACGATGCAAAGTAGGGGCTCTATTAAGAAGTACAAGCTTGCCCTTAACAACTTCTTCTAAGGCAGCCCAAACCTCATCAACTCCTTCTTCAATTAATTTAGCAGCTCCCCTGATATTATATGCCAACTCTTTTTCTAACAATACTTTTATAACAAAAGGTCGGAAAAGCTCTAAAGCCATTACCTTTGGTATTCCACATTGTGATAACTCAAATTCAGGACCCGGAATAATAACTGATCTGGCAGAGTAATCAACTCTCTTACCTAAAAGATTTCTTCTAAATCTACCTTGTTTACCTCCTAAAATATCAGCTAATGATTTCAAAAGTCGTTTACCCCCTGTTGTTGCAGCCACCATCTGGCTTTTTCTCATCTTGTTATCTAATAAAGCATCAACTGCTTCTTGTAACATTCTTTTTTCATTTCTAACAATAACTTCAGGAGCAGAAATTTCTAAAAGGTATTTTAATCTATTATTTCTGTTTATTACTCTACGATAAAGATCATTCAAATCAGAAGAAGCATATCTACCCCCATCCAGCTGAACCATTGGTCGCAAATCAGGAGGTAAAACAGGTAAGGTAGTAAACAGCATCCATTCTGGTCTTAATTTTGCTCCTTGCATACCTTCAAAAAGCTTTACCCTAATTAAAGTTTTTTTCTTTTTAATACCAACTTCTGTTTCTGCTTCTTTTGTTGATCTTTCAATTTCTTTTTTTAAATCAAGCTTTTCAAAGATTGTTCTTAATGTTTCAGCGCCTGTGCCTGCTACAAAAATTTCACCATAGTTCAAAAGATAATCTCTATATTGTGCTTCAGACAAAACAGCTAAAGGAACGATATTGGCAATCTCCAGTTTTCTTTGGGTAAACATTTTTTTAAGCTCTTCTTTCTTGTCTTTCTTTTCTGTTACATCTAAATCCTGCTGACTCTGTATCTCCTTTACCTTTGTTTTGAATTCTTCATCAAGTTCTATAAGTAATTTCTTTTTTGAATCCTCGTTAACTG
>JABMPZ010000030.1 GCA_013203565.1 Parcubacteria group bacterium
ACCTCCGGGTTATGAGCCCGGCGAGATACCAGACTTCTCCACCCCGCGTCAATTAAGATGTAAAAAAATACAAATAGATGTATGAGATGGTTGCAATATACTTCCGTCGTGAAGTTTTATATTTTTAGGTCACAACAAGGAAGACAAGAAAAAGGTTTGAAGCCGTAGCCGTAGCTACGGTAAAAGCCTTTTTACGCAGTCTGACGCCGTTGTGGCCAAAAAGATAAAACTGTAACAGGAAGTATATTGCAACCATCTCATTTCCCATCTATCTGTATTCTAACAGAAATATGCTAAAAATCAAGCTATAGTATGTTCATATCTGTAAGTGAACGATCAAAAGCATTAATTATTGCTTCTGCTTTATGCTTTGTTAGCTTATAATCAGGGTTAGTTATAATCTCCTCGGTAATTAGTTGAGCCTTTTTTAACTGCTCAAGATTGATTATCTCTTCTTCATCTACTCTTTTCAACCTCTCCCCTAAATCATCTCCTGCATAACCAGCGTCTTTTAATATTCTATCAACTAAATTAGCTCCTTCAACCACAGTTAATTTCCATTGTTCTTCGAAATCTTTTTCCAGTCCTTTTTTAATTTTTTTCCATTTTTTAATAATTAACTTCTTTGCAAAAATCTTAGGAAAAAGAAAATCCTTTAGAAAACCCATAAACCACCAATCCATATAGCTGGTACGGGCTATGAAATACACAATCATTATCAAAAACCCAATTCCAAATAAAACAAAGATAATTTTCAAAGGAAAAAGATCTCTTTGTAATTCAGAAGAAAGCACCCATCTAAGAGCTGTTTTCGCGCCATCTACTAATGCAGTGAGTTCTGTTGTATCACTTGTTAGATCAGGAACCATATATATTGATTATAGTATTGTCTCAATAAATTTACCTGCTTGTAATATTTTTGACTCTGTAAAATGATTGCCAATAATTTGCAAACCAACTGGTAGTTTCCCTACCTTACCAGCAGGCATTGATAAAGCAGGCAGACCAGCAAGATTAACAGAGATAGTATATATATCAGCTAAATACATACGAAGAGGGTCATCCATTTTCTCTCCAAGCTTAAACGCAGGAAATGGTGAAACAGGAGTGAATAAGAAATCTACTTTTTTAAATACTTTTTCAAAGTCTTGTCTTATCAATGCTCTTACTTTTTGAGCCCGTGAATAATATGCATCATAATATCCAGAAGATAAACAGAACGATCCAAGCATTATTCTTCTCTTTACTTCATCCCCAAAGCCCTGTGTCTTAGTTTTAAAGTATTCATCAATTAAATCTTTGCCCTTAACGCTTAAACCATATTTAATACCATCAAATCGAGCAAGATTAGCTGACGCTTCAGATGTTGCAACTATATAGTAACAAGGTAGAGCATATTTAGAATGAGGCAAAGATACCTCTTCAATTTTAGCTCCATTCTTTTCTGCTTTTTCTATCATCCCTTCAACAACCTCTTTTACTTCTTTATCTATCCCCTCTGCAAAATACTCTTTAGGTATCCCTATCTTTACCTTTTTAATATCAAACTTACTATTCTCTTGTTTTAATTCAACGCTAGTTGAGTCGTTCTTATCTATTCCTTTAATCGCATTGAAAACAATCTCACAATCCTCAACATTACTGGCAAAAGGACCTATCTGATCTAAAGAAGAAGCAAAAGCAATAAGCCCATATCTACTAACAGCGCCATAAGTAGGTTTTAAACCAACTACGCCACAGAAACTAGCTGGCTGACGAATAGAGCCCCCTGTATCAGAGCCCAAACTGAAAATACACTCATTAGCTGCAACAGAAGCAGCACTGCCTCCAGATGAGCCTCCTGGCACTCTTGTTAAATCATGTGGGTTCTTAGTTGTCTTGTATGCAGAATGCTCTGTTGAAGAACCCATTGCAAACTCATCAAGATTTGTCTTTCCTAAACAAATTGCACCTTTAGTTTTTAATTTATCTATGCAAGTAGCATCATAAACAGCAGTATAGTTTTCAAGAATTTTAGATCCAGCAGTGCAAGGAACATCTTTTACCATTATAGCATCTTTAACTGCATATGGCACAGCGCTCATCTTTGATATTTCTTCTTTATTAGCAATTGCCTTATCAACTACATCTGCCTGCTCTAAAGCCATCTTTTCTGTTATATGCAAAAAAGCACCTATATCCTTGTCTTTTTCTTGAATAGTATCTAAATAATGCTGTGTTAGCTCCTGCGCAGAAAACTTCTTTCCAGTAAGTCCTTTATGAATTTTTTCAATTGTTAGATTTAAAAATTGAGACATTGAAAAATTAATTTAATATTCCTTTTACTTTTAGATGACCATCTTGCTTATCTGGAAACTGTTCTTTGATTTTTTTAATAGTTTCAGCAGTTGCGGGCTTGGGCTCATCCTCTCTTGTTACATTCTCCATATTTAAGCCAACAGAATGTTCTGTAGTTTTAACTTTTGAAATATCTGCTTTTTGTAAAACATCAACATAATCTAAAATCCCTGCCAAGTCATTTTGCATTTTCTTAAGTTCTGATTCTGTAAGCTCCAAACGAGCAAGTTTAGCAATATGTTCAACTTCTTCTTTTGAAATCATATGATTTACTTAGGCATAGCCATAGAGTTTGTCTCGCTAATTACACCTTTTAATTCATCAAGATTTTCTAAAACAATACCAGCCCCTCTAACCATTGCAGTAAGAGGATCTTCAATGAGTTTAACTTTCATCTTTGTAGCTTCAGCTAATAAGATATCCATTCCTTTTAATAAAGAACCACCTCCAACAAGATAAATACCGCCTGACATAACATCAGACAAGATCTCTGGTGGTGTTGCTTCAATAGTGGCTCGAGTAGCATCTAATATCTGATTTAATGATTTCTCCATTGATCTTCTCACATCATCAGAGTTAATTATTATCTCCTCTGGCAGACCTGTTGCTAAATTTCTACCACGCAGACGAGCTTCTCTTTTTTCACGAAAAGGCACCGCTTCTCCTATACTTATTTTTACTGCTTCAGCAGATCTCTCCCCTATCAATAATTTATGCTTCTCCTGAACGAACTGCATAATGTCTTCAGAAAATTTATCACCAGCAATAGTTAAACTTTGAGATGTTACAATACCACCCAAAGATAAAACAGCAATATCAGTAGTACCCCCGCCAATATCAATAACAAAGTTACCTTTTGCATCTTGAATTGGCAGACGAGCTCCGATAGCTGCTGCGATTGGTTCTTCAATTAAAAACACCTCTCTGGCTCCTGCGTTTTTGGTTGCATCTTCTACTGCTTTTTTTTCAACTTCTGTAACGCGCGAAGGGATACCAATAATCACTCTTGGCCAAGAGAGAGAAATGAATTTCTTTTTATGCGCCTTATCAATAAAATACTTAAGCATCTGCTCTGTTACTTCAAAATCAGAGATTACTCCCCTTACTAATGGTCTGATTGCCTGAATATGTCCAGGTGTTCTGCCTACCATTTTCTTTGCCTCCTCACCAACAGCCAAAACCTGCCCTGTCTTTGCGTTTATAGCGACAACACTTGGTTCATTCAAAACAATGCCCCTGCCTCTGACATAGACAGAGGAATTTGCAGTGCCTAAATCAATGGCAATGTCCTCATTAAAATATTTTAGAATTTTATTAAACATTATCCTATCTTATCTTAAAATTAAAAAATCTGCAAGTAGTGTTTTATAATTTGTGTTATGAAAAAAGCTCTCGATATGAACAGAATACCGAGAGCCCATGACGAACATTGTGGAACACTTTATTGCTCGAAGACAATTCCTGTCTCCTCGCCGTTTAAAAATAGCCTACCATTCGTTATTTCCAATGAATGTGCTATCTTCCCTCCATCTACCAACCGTATATAGAGGATCTCACCGGTATTGTCAGGACCTGAATCTACTACCAGGTCATAGGATTTTCCTCCCCCACCTATAAGTAAATCCATACCAAGAAACAAATGATCCGTAGGTGTAGTTTTGCCATCACCTTTTCCCATTATCAACCACTCCTTCCTTTCATTCTATTCACTAATTTTATACAACCATTGAAACAATTGTTAACTTATAAACAATCTTACAAGAAAAAAAAAGAAAAAATCAAGTAAAAATTAAATATTTGGGCTCTTTTTATATAATCTCCACTAAATAATTTTGCGGTTAATTACGACGATCGTCGTAATTAACCGCAAAA
>JABMPZ010000031.1 GCA_013203565.1 Parcubacteria group bacterium
ATTCTTCGGGTTCAGATACCACAGGAGCAGTATAACCTTTTAATTTTTCAATCACATCAGCATTACCTGGGTTGAGCTCTAAAACTTTTTCAAATAACTGATCGGCCTCATCTTGATTGCCTAATCTCTCCTCAATTAACGCCAAAGAATAAAGCGAGTTAGAATGGTTCGGGAATATACTCAAAGCAGCTGTAAATTCTACTTTTGCTCTTTCATTTTCATCGTTGTTATAATAAACTCTGCCTAACTGGAAATGCGCCTCAACACTCTGCGGGTTAAGCAAAACAGCATTCTCTAATATCGCCTGCGCCTCCTCTGGCTTATCTTCGGCTTCAGTTAACAAAGCTAACTGCAAGTGAGCATCAAGATAATCCCCTTTCATATTTATCGCCTCTTGAAAAAGCTGTTTCGCTCTTTCAATATCATTACTTGAAGCCACTAACTTTCCAAACTCTGTTAACAAAGCAGGATTTTTCGGCTCCAACCGAACTGCATCTTCAAAACTCTTTAAGCTCCATTCCAAAGCACCTTGCGCTACTCCTTGAATATCCCTATAAACAACACTTAATGTTTCCTGCGCAGCAATTCTATTAGGACTCATTTCAGCAGCCCTCTTTGCTTCTTGCAAAGCAAGCGCAGCCATATTTGCAACGACCTGCGGTTCAGGCGCCTCTTTAGCCATTTCTTCATTAAACCTACTTAAATAATCACGAGCTAAAACAATATGATAAGTGCTTCTTTGACTAGCCAATCGCGCAGCTTGCTCAAGCTTTTCTGTATTGATTGTCGGTTTTTCTAAATAATCTCTGTAATAAGTATCTGCTAAATAATACTTACCAAGTCCAAAGTAAATGAATACAAAGCCAATCAAAATTACCCAAAAACAAATACTTAATACAAGCCCAATCTCTGGAAAGTCAGAAAAAGAAAACTCTTTTTTCTTTGATTCTGGATTCAGTGACAAAATCCCTAAGCCCAAAACAAGCCAAAAACTAAAGGCAAGTGTGGTGTTTTGGTAATAAAATATCTGTGCCAAAAACAAACATAATACACCAGCCAAAAGCGGAATAGCAATCAACTTAATACCCGAAACCATCTCTTTTTCATTGTTGTCCTTGTCCTTTGTTTTCAAATTCGCTAAAAAGAAGTAGAACAAAAGGAAAAACACGCCGAGTAAAACAAGATAAAACAAGGTTCCTAAAATTCCTGCAGTGCCAAGTGTTTCAGCAATATGACTCCCTGCTCTATCTAATCGCAATCGCCACAATGTACCTGGATTTTCTAAAAATGTCTGGGGCTTAAACTTATTAAACAGATAATCAAAAGTGCTTGGGCCAGAGCCAATAATTAAATTATCTTTTACTCCCTGCGCGCCTACTGTCCAACTCAAATGTTGTGACGGCAACAACTCATAAGGTAAATCTTCTAATACTCCTATCTGATTCATCAATCCTTTTAACGGATTGGTGAAAATAAATATCAAAGCAATAATTAAAAATACAATTGGTAAGTCCAAACGGTGAACTTCTTTCTTAAATATTCTTTTCCAAAAAGAAATAACCAAAAATACCAATAAAGACAAAGCTATAGAAAGCCATGCCACCTTGAAATCAATAATTATTAACAAGAACAAACTGGCAAAAAGAAATATATAGTAACCTAATTTTCCTTTTGCACTTATAAACATACCAGGAATTTTGCCCCTGAAAGCTACTAACACAACCACAAAAACAATAATAAAAGCTATGAACATTGCTAAGCCCTCAAGTGAACCAGCTATTGTATTGAATCCCTGAAATTTCATTGCTAAAGGAAACCCTGCAAATACTCGTCCAAGTTTGGCGAATAAGCCAAATATAGATAAATAGGCAACAGCAACAACAATAGAAGATGAGATTAAAAATACCTTTAATAATTTAATACCGTTAATTAATTTGCCTTCTTCTTTTTTACTTTCACTGAAAGATATATAATTGCTAAGCAAAAAATAAAACCCGCACAATGACAAAATACCAAGCAAGCTCGGCCAGAATCTGCCATAACTTCCCAGTAGAGATGAGATTTTATCAACAGAAAACACAGTGCTTAAAATTGTAACAAGAGCAAAGCCAAGAACAAACAAATCAAGTGGCATTCTCTTAAACTTCAAGCGCTTTTCTTCAAAAATCATCTCCCCTATCCAAGCAATAATGCCCAAAGAAGTTAAAAAGAAAAGCAAATAGACCTTGTTAAAATCAAACGCCTCCAAACTAAACGGGAGCCAGAAAAGAGGGACCAGAAACACTAACGCATACACACACATTTTTACAATTTTTCTAAACATATGACTTTTTTTATTTATTAATTAATTGTTGATTAGTTGAGTCCAGATATTATTTAGTTACGACTGTTTTCATTATATATTAATTTTATCTAATTTGTAAAGTGGAGAGGGAGCCCGAGACTCGTTAGGGGCTGGTTAGGGTGTTTGGGGATTTTAGGGTTGTTAGGGGTTAGGGAGCCCGCGAGCCCTCCCCCAACTACCCCAACTACCCTAAACTCCCCAAGAGCGAGCGTTGGGTTAGCTCCCTAACAACCCTAAACC
>JABMPZ010000032.1 GCA_013203565.1 Parcubacteria group bacterium
CCTTAGAAGATTTACCGTTTTAGCTCAAAATATCGGTTTTGGGGTTGACTTTATTCTAATTTTTTATATAATTAAAGAGAACTAATTAATCATACAAACCACTGATTTTATGCGAACACTCGTTCGTCTGTTTATTAATTGAATTAACAGGCAAGTGAGTATTCGCACAACATTCGTTAGGTTTGTAAAAAAAGTATTATGGCGGAAAAAGCTAAATTTGAGAGAACAAAACCTCATCTAAATATAGGTACTATTGGTCATGTTGACCACGGAAAAACCACTTTAACAGCGGCTATCTTAAAGTACACACAAATGAAAGGCCTAATGGCATCTGAAAAGGGAGTGGGTGAAATTGATTCAGCCCCAGAAGAAAAAGCAAGAGGAGTTACCATTAACATTTGTCACACAGAATTTGAGTCAGACAAAAGGCATTATGCTTTAATTGATTGCCCAGGTCATGCCGACTATATTAAAAACATGATTACAGGTGCAGCTCAAATGGACGGTGGCATCTTAGTAGTTTCAGCAACTGACGGACCTATGCCTCAAACAAGAGAGCATGTTTTGTTAGCTCGTCAAGTTGGGTTACCTTCTTTAGTAATTTTCTTAAATAAGACTGACCAAGTTGATGACCCAGAAATGATTGAGCTTGTTGAGTCAGAATTAAGAGAGCTTTTGAATAAATATGAATTTCCTGGAGATAAAACACCTATCATCAATGGCTCTGCATTAAAAGCATTAGATGCAAAATCTATAGATGATGATGTAATGAAACCAATTGGTGAATTAATTGCTAAAGTAGATGAATTTATTCCAGAACCAGCAAGAGATTTAGAGAAACCATTCTTGATGGGAGTTGAAGATGTATTTAGCATTGAAGGCAGAGGTACTGTAGCAACTGGTAGAATTGAAAGAGGAATTATAAAGCCAGGCGAAGAAATTGAAATAATTGGTATTAAAGAGACACAGAAAACAGTTGTTGTTTCTGTTGAAATGTTTAATAAATTTCTTGATGAAGGAAGAGCAGGAGATAATGTAGGTATTCTTTTAAGAGGTACAAAGAAAGAAGAGATTGAAAGAGGACAGGTCTTGGCTAAGCCAGGAAGTGTTAATCCGCATACTGAATTTGAAGCAGAAGTTTATGCTTTGACTAAAGATGAAGGCGGAAGACACACTCCATTTTTCACTGGTTACAAGCCACAGTTCTATATCAGAACTTGTGATATTACAGGGGATGCAGAACTTCCCAAAGGCACAGAAATGGTTATGCCGGGGGACACAGCAAATCTTTCAGTTAAGTTGATTGCTCCTATAGCATTAGAGGAAAAGCAAAGATTTGCTATTAGAGAAGGAGGTAGAACCGTTGGAGCCGGTGTCGTAACTAAGATTACTAAATAGGATTATTCCTGATTGTTCTTTATGCCCGAATCTTTAAAAAACCAAACCAAAGAGAAATCAGAATCCACTAAAAAAGAAGTGGAGGATGTAAAACCAAAGTTAAGAATTAAGCTGAAGTCATACGACAGCAAGGTAATTGATGCGAGTTGTCGGCAGATTTCAGATATTGCTTTGAGGTCTGATACAGAGATTGTAGGGCCAGTGCCTTTACCAACAGAGATAAAGAAGTATACAGTAAATAGATCAACCTTTGTTCATAAAGACGCTAGAGAACAGTTTGAGATGAGAATTCATAAAAGATTGATTGAAGTACCGAATATCAATCCAAGATTTATTGATAATTTACGAGATTTAACTTTACCGACAGGAGTTGAGATTGAAGTAAAAACCACATAGATTGTAAAAATGTAATAATGTTCAAGATATAACCAAAATATTTTGGTTAAAATCTTGAGTGAGCGAGATTGAAAACGCTACCTATCCGTTAATTTTTTGAAATCAAATTGAAACAAAATTGAAGTCAAAACAAATGCCGGGAGTTAGCACCCGGTTTTTGTTTGCCGTGTTGAAATTATGAAGTTTATAATCGGAAAAAAATTACAAATGACGCAGATATTTGAAGGTCAGATCGTTATTCCAGTAACTATTGTTAGTGCGGGGCCTTGTGTTGTAACACAAATCAAACAAAAAGGAA
>JABMPZ010000033.1 GCA_013203565.1 Parcubacteria group bacterium
ATTTTCAGTCATTTCTTTCTTCACCCTCCCCTGCCCTTTTGGTTGATTAGGGTTATTGTTTGCATTTATCAGAACCTTCTTTTGGTTTTGGATATTTTTCATCAATTTCTTTTATTTCTTGTTCTGTTTTAAACATAAGTAATAATTTTTTGTGAATTCCATCTTTTACAGTTAATTGGTAAAGTCCTATTGCTAACTGAAAAGCCCCTTTATTCCCTCTTTTTGCTAACTTAATTTGGTAATTTATTTTTTCAAAATCCCACATAATGTAAAAAATCTTATTAAAAGGTTCATTGGCACCTAGCATTAAAAATTCTTTGTCTTGTCTTAAGAAATTCCAATATTTTAAATCAATCTCAGGTGGTATGTGTGCTTTAGCTTCCATTGGAATATTACCTGCTTTCTGGAACAAGCTCCAAAGGTATATTATTCTATAGATACTCTCCGCGTCTTGTTCTAAAAGTTTTAATGATATTTTTATTAATCTTTGTGTTTTAGTTAAGTCGTCAATTCCTCTTTTTATTAAGTCTGCAGAGAATCCAAGAATGACACCAAGCATTACGCCTAGAACAACATTCGATATTTCTTGGTTATTAATGTCAATGAATCTTGTGAGGATAACAATTGTCATTAAGATAAATATTGCAGGTATCGCTAAAATTTTTAATATTTCTAAAATCCAATATTTCATGTTTTCTCCATATAACATTGGGTTTATTTATACTAATAAAATTATAAAAAAAGATTTTTCTTTTATAATTTAGGTTTGCAATTAGCAAAATTTTTTAGCCATTTAAGAGCAGTTTTATCTACCTTGCCTTTTTGGTTGATTATAATAGTTATTAGTCCAAATAGAAGCATTATTTCTTATTGTGTTTCTGCATTGCTTTGTTTACAGACTTTACTCCAAACTTAACATTTGCAACAGAGCGACCATATTTATCACGAGCAACAGTCTCAATAGAAACTTCTTGATTTAATATTAACTTTTCTAAAGATTTTTTGGCGTTTTGATAACCAGGTTGTCGTTTTTCTGGGGCGTCTACATCGGATAACCGGACGGGGGCTTTCCTTTTGTCTGTCAAAAATGTATCACCATCAATAATCTTTGTGACTTTTTCTTTACGGGCCATGTTTATACCTCCATCTTTTTATTTATTCAGCATACCATACATTTATCTGTACTAATAAAATTATAATCCCTTGTAGTAAGATAGATTTGTTTTTTCTATATTCATTATACGACAAAACTCTCAAAAATCCCTTCTTTTTTAAAAAATCATTTTAGAATATTTGTTAATCATTTGGAAGCAGTTTTTACCTACCCTACCCTTTTGGTTGATTGGGGCTATTATTTGTATAAATTCATCCTTTTATCTGACCTCATTATTTTATATAAAACTTTTCTTTTTTCTTTGGGTGAATGTCCATAAGCACGAGCCTTTTATGCTGCGTTATACGCTGTGCCTTGTAAGAAAAATCTCTACTCAAACACCCAAAAACCCCTTTGAAGTTCCTTTTTTATATGCCATGGCTTATCTTTTAAAGCATCTAGTACCCCTCGCACAATATGTTTCCATTCTGGTTGATTAACGCCTGATTCGCAATTTTCACTGCACAGGTAGCTATCGTCGCATAGATTTGGATATTTAGATCGCACACAGTCGTATATGTAAGTAATATGATGCTTTCCACGAGGTACAAAACTGAGTTCAGCCCTTATCAAATTTTGATAAAGTTCCCGAGTATCGGCTCTTGCCATACTTTTTTCCTTCTTTCGGATTTTTTGAGAAGCAAAAAGGCATTGCGTATAATGGTTTCAGCACAAACGAAGTTGTAAAGCAATTTGGGTAGCAGCCGTTTGTACCATGTTAACCACTGTCACCTTCTTTCTCTTGTACCCCCGTAAACATGAAAGGCACAGAATCACTCCTCACTGCATAGCGGATTATTAATTTTTGGTTTTCATATTCCAAAACGATTCTCGCAACATCCGATTTACTAAGAGGAAGAGAAACAAGTAGATTATCGACTCCATTAAATCTACTGGTAAAGAGTTCGTCGAGCTTTTGTTCAGATGGATTGATAGCCAACACATGAACTTCAAAAGTTCTGTTGTATTGTTTTACCGAAAAACAGAAATCCAATATCTTTTCTGAAGAAATCTTCTTCCGGTTCCGAAAATACTTGATCAAGGTATTTTTAAGCATCTCATAAGCGTCATAGCCAAGTTTCGAGAAAAATCCTGTCGCAATTGATCCAACAACAAAGACACCCGCATATATTAGAAGCGTTGAAACAGGCTCAAGAGCTTTCTTGACGATTTCTCTTGACTTCTCTATGCCTGGTATTTGTGAAAGTCCACGAAGAAGTTCTTGCCCTTCTTTGTCCCGGAATGTACGGTCATATTTAACAGCGATAGTTTGGACATCTCGATCCATTATTGGTATCTTTCGTCCATCTCCAGTAAGTGATTCGAGAGAGACGGACTCCTCAAATAGTTCCGCAGTAGCCATAAGGGCGTATTGGCCGTCTTGCAATTTTATGACTTTAGCTGAAACTATTCTACCGATCGGAGGGCGTCGGATATCATGTTCAATAATATAGGGCAAATATTTTTCCTTAATTTGACGAACTGCGTTTTTGAGTGCTTCAGGATGTATCATGTCTCCATGAAGATCG
>JABMPZ010000034.1 GCA_013203565.1 Parcubacteria group bacterium
CTCCAGAACCATAATAGCCATTTCTTGTTTTGGCTACTTCTAAAATCTTATCTGTATCTGTTTCTATTTCATACGAAGAACTCTCATATTGCCTGCCTGTTAAATTATAAATTGCTACTGCCTGCATATTTATAATATCAACACTAACAGTAACACCTGTTTTTCTACCACCCATATCATATACTGGCTCTCCATTCATTAAAAATGGATAAATAACAGTTAAAGTGTCTGGCACCCATACCTTACCACCTACTTCTTGTTCAGAATAATCAAGCCAATCTTTCTGCACCTCTG
Organism: Parcubacteria group bacterium; assembly: GCA_013203565.1. Lineage (GTDB taxonomy): Bacteria > Patescibacteriota > Minisyncoccia > Minisyncoccales > CG1-02-41-26 > JABMPZ01. Next base: position 295 of record JABMPZ010000034.1, read on the forward strand.
GCACACCATATCCTGTAAAATCAATACCGTAATGTCCTAAAAACTTATCTGCAATAGCAATAACTGATTTATCATTAGGTAGGTCGGACATTTTTAATGACTCTCTTCTTTCTGTCTGAATGTCCCACCTTGCCCAATTTTTATACATAGAAACCATTCCATTTACAAAATCAACACTTACCATATATCCATTATCTCTATCTTCAACAACGGAAAAGTTTTGAACCTTAGCATTCTTGAACTTTGATAAATCTAATCCCTGAAAACTTAATCCCCCCAAGAAAGAAGCTAATCCAGCAGCAGCTCCACTATCTTTAATCCTCTGAAAAACAGGCATTTCTTGTTCATCTATTGTAAACTCATCTCCAACATAAACATATTTATATTCGTAATTTATCATTTTCATATATGTAGGTTCTATCATACCAGAGGACTCCTCAACTTCAGCCGACATCATCACTCCCCCACCACCACGACCATCTGCAACGGCTTGCGGAGAAGCCGTTGGAACTTGGACTAACTCTGAACCAGCATCCAAAGATAATTTACCAAATGCTTTATCTTTTGTTTCTGTTACTTCAAGCGCAAAGAAATCATTAATTCCTTCTACCTCTCCCCTATCTTGCTTTAACATAATTGGTACTGTTACTATTAAAGCCAACGCAATACCAGCCACAACTAATCCAGCTGGTTTTAAGAATGGAGTCATAAAAATATCAGCCCATACAAACTTGGATTTACCGAACTTAGTATTAAGTTTAATCTCTTGAGCCATTTTAAGTATTTGCTCTCTCAATTCTGCTCTAAAACTCTCATCAAGCTGCGCTGATGGCTTTGCCTCAATCAACTGCTTGATTATTTCTACAAGTTCTGCTTCATGCTGTCTTAACGAAGCATCTATTTTATACAAATCATCTAAAATGATTTTAATTGTTTCTTGTCTGTTGGAGTTTAACTCCAACAGACTTGTTTTTTGATTATTTTGATTATTATTCATATTTTCTTGCTAATGTATTCTGAGCGATCGCTCAAAATCTATTAGCAGTTATTTTATATTATTTAAGTGTTATTAACAAAAGCATGGCAATTATTGGATTTAATTCGTGTCGCATCTTTTTAACAACACGAGAGAAAATCATTTTACAATTTGCTTCTGATTCGCCAACAACCTCGGCTATTTCTTTATAGGACAAATTGTCCCATACCCTTAACAACACAATTTCTCGTTGTCGTGAAGTTAATTTAGTAACATAGTCCTTTATTTTCCTTAGGTCATCTTCTGTTGATAGGACACTTTCAGGACATTTCAAGGACAAAGTATTGTCCTTGAAAGTAATCGTTTTCTTTGTGTCTCTTGTCCTGAAAGGAAATTGGTCGTTCTGCGTGGTATGTCCCATCCTCTGGGTGGTCCCTAACCCCCAAACATCATCTATATCTACTAAATTCTTTTTTGTACGGTAATAGTCAATTACAGTGTTACGCGCTATGCGAAAAAGCCATGACTGAAGAGTGCCTTTTGTATCATCAAACTTGCCAACATTTTTCAAGGCCTTGATAAATGTTTGACTCGTAAGATCTTCTGCTGTTTCCTTATGACTGGTCTTGTAAAAAATAAATCTAAAAATCTTGCTTACATACATATCATAGATATCTGCAAACTTCTCTAAATCACCATCCTTACAATCCCTTATTATTTTATTTTCATCAATATGCATATTGAAAAGTTAACTTCATTAATTAAAACGAAACGAGACCGAATAAGTAACAAACTGATTATTATATTATCATAACAAAAAATCGCCCAAAAGGCGATAAAAAAATGTAATGCTCACGACACCAGGTGGTGAAGTGAGCATTAGGTGGTGGATTTATTACCTTACCACGACCATTTTTCTGGTGGAGACAGCGTCTCCTGCCTGAATATTGTAGAAATAGACGCCGCTGGCGACTGTTTCGCCGCTGGCGTTTCTTCCATCCCAGTATGCGGCTTGGGACTTGCTGACATAGAACCCCGGCTCTCTTATGCCGAGATGAATCTGTCTTACCATTCGGCCCCCAGCACTGAATATTCTGATAGCTACTGCTGATGGCACCGAAAGCTGATACGGTATCCATGTCTCCGGATTGAACGGATTGGGATAATTCTGGAAGAGTTTAGTCACGGGAGTCATAATGGCCTGTCTTTCCCATCTAACCAGATTCTTCGGCTCGCCTGGTTCCGTTGGCCTGCCCTCGTTGATATAGACATATTGGATGCTGAACTCTGGAAGCCGACCATTCTCAGTTGTGAGGTTGATCTCAGCAATCACTCCTGAATCCTCAAGCGGTGACATCTGGGCAAAGACCAACCTCGCTGTGGCTGGCTTAACCGCTGTCTTCTCTTCTGCCGCTGACAGATACTCTGTCGGCAGGATCTCAACCTCCAAGTTTGGAGTTTTGTTGAAATCCACATCAATCCCTACAGGTTTCTGCGGCACGCCTTCAGCCACCAAAAATGTCCTGTAATGGTCTGGCGAAATAAACTCCAGAGGAGTTAATCGGAAGACACATTTCGCAGATGGATTACCCTGGATCGTTCTCATGAACGCAGGGTTCGCCTTGGCTGAATTCGCTGGCGGGGCCGGATGATGGCCGGCACTATCTGCCGGATATACATAAGTATCATCCGCCGCCTTCTCCAGCGTGTAATAGACATCTTCCGCGGTTATTTCACCGTCTGCGTCAACATCCATCACATCACTCTTAAGCTGACTTGTCCCCACATAGTCCGCCACGCCTGATGATTGCTGAACAACCATCAGAACATCAAATGCAGTGACAGGAGCCGCAGTAGGTCCACCAAAGGAATTATCCCCCTTGTCAGTATCGCAATAAATCTGTGCGGTATCGTTCCTCTTATACTTATCGCCAGTAACACTATCAAATGTTTCCGTGTACAACCCTATATCGTACAGGGTGTCCACATGCATAGCTGACGGGTCAATTCGTACCCATGCGGCTATAAGAGATGTTGGAATTAAGCTCCCATCCGCCAGTGCAATACCAGTAACATCAGCCATGCTGATGGTTACGGTGTATAAACCGGCGAGTCCTACAGGGTCTATGCTCCAACTGAAAGTTGAGGCACTAAAGGCGGTATTGTCTTTCTCCACCTCTAGCACCGTGATGTCCTCGGTTTCCCATGTGAGGACAATATCAACACTGTTGACTGTAACTATAGCAGCAGTGCTGTTTTCAATTTGGACACTAAACCAATGAGTGTCCTCTTCCTCCATAGTTGCGATATCAACATCAGTACCTGTTCCGTCGCTGGCAACAATAATGCCAGCGACATCCTGAGCAAATGCCGTTGGTACGGCGAAACCCAGAACAACAATTGCAACCAATAGCCACAAACTCAACTTTTTCATCAGAAAAACCTCCTCGATTCATTTTTGTGTTAATACACACTATCCCCGAAATTGGGGCTGTTAATGACCGAAGTCATACAGTATCTTTCCTTATGCTTAATACTACACCCTTGCATAGTTCTGTCAAGGGCTCTTTTTGTCCTGTTGGGGTTGGTAAAGCAAGGTCACCTTTTTGGCGTAATCCTTAGCTTTATTTATCTGTTTTATCTGGAAATCTTCTCCAAATATCAGATACAAAATCCCAAGTGCCTTTTTTCTTTTCATGGGATACTCATGCCCCCAGATACAATTGGCCATTGCCACGCCAAGATTTTTGATGTTGCTTTCAGATAGCGCAACATCTCTCTTAACTCCATCAATAGAGGCGTTGACTTCTTTCTTTATTGCCTCAATCCCCTCCTTACTGTGTACTATCTTTTTGAAATCTTTCAAAGCTGTTGTAACATCATCAGCCGTTTTTTGAGCGGTAGCTGTGTCAGCGGCCTTGGCAACCTTGGAATACGAGCCGTTCTGTTCTTTAGGCAGAATTGCTGCGACGAGCTTCGCCTCGGTTTCGTTCTGCCTGACCCGGCCTTCCAATTCATCCAAACTTGCGCTTCTGGCAAAAGCAGTTTGCAAGGTTACTCCTGGCGGCAACGGCTCTGTGCTGTCTACAAACAGCTGTTCCACCGCTTTTCCAAAAGCACTCTCAAACCGGTCAAGTTCCTCACGAGAAGTTCCATTGGGAAAATAGAAGCTCAACATAGCTTCTTCAATAATTGCCAGAACCTTCGCGCGAGACACCGCGCTATCAAGATTGATTGGCTGTGGCACTTGACCTCCTTTTTCTGCGCCGGCCATGATCACCACTGGTGTTGCAGAGCTTCCACCTGTAGGTTTGTTACCCATTAACGCGGCCTGCAATACCGCACCATTGCTCTGAGACATCTGCTCAACAATCCCAGTCAAACGGGCGACTTCTCGCCGTGCAATAGAAAGCTCCTCTTGAATACGAGAATACTCTCCCCTTGCATCAGCAACTTCTTGGCGGTATGCCTTTATTTCCTGCTGTAATTCCGGATTGACTATTGCCACATTGGTTTGTGGTTCAACTGCAGTCCTCTGTTGTGCCAATGCGCTTTTTGACGATGTGCTACCATGTATATGCCTAGACACTTGCCACAATGACAAAGTAACAACAATTACTACAATCGCCAGTATGGCAACAGCAGCGACTATCAGTAATACATTTCTCATTCTCTCCTCCTTTCAGTATTTTCTCTATATTATCCCACAATGGCGGGTTAAAAATGAACAATCATCCAAATGCTTGAATAGTGCATTATATATGATAATCAGCATTTGTCAAGTTATACTGTGTGAATTCTATCCCCAAGTGCAATAAAAAAGACATCTCTAAATGAGGTAAAATAGTGTAAAGGTCTAAGTCTACACTAAACTCATAAAAGAGATGTCTTACAAACATTTTACACCAAAACAGAGAACAGAGATAGCTGTTCTCCTGAGAGCTGGTCACAAACAAATAGATATAGCTAAAATACTTAATAAAGACCCTTCCAGTGTATCAAGGGAGTTACAAAGGAACGGTAATGCTAAGGGTAACTATCAAGTAAGCGTGGCTAAATATAAAACCAGGGAAAGAAGAGTGAAAGCTAACCAAAGATTTAGGAAAATTGAAAATGATTCACCACTTGAACAATATATCGTTGGTAGGTTAAAAAAATACTGGTCTCCAGAACAGATTGCTGGCAGATTAAAGAGAGCATTCAATAAAACAATCATCTGTCATGAAACAATTTACAATTTTGTTTATGAAAAAAAACCAGAACTCAAAAAGTATTTAAGGAGTCAGAAAGGCAAGTATCGCAGAAGATGTGGTACTAAAATACGTGAAAAACAAAGAGAGGAGGACAAAAAAAGGCGAATCGATACAAGACCCCAAATAGTTGAAGAAAGAATACGACTGGGTGATTGGGAAGGCGACTTAATCTTTGGCAGAGAACGCAAGCAAGCCATTATGACCCATAATGACAGAGTGTCTGTTTTCTTAATGGCTGACAAGTTGGACACAGCTTTAGCAGAAAATGTTAAAGAAAAAGCCACTAATAGGTTTAAAAAATTACCAAAGGACAAAAAACATACATTGACCTATGATAATGATACCAGATTATCAGAATATGAGATGATTGAAAGAGAAGGGAGGGTTACAATTTACTTTGCGCACCCATATCATGCATGGGAAAGAGGTAGCAATGAAAACACTAATGGATTGCTTAGACAGTTCTTTCCTAAAAAGAGTTTGTTTGCTAAGATAACACAAAAGGATGTTGACGAAGTTGTGAAGCTGCTTAATCAACGTCCAAGGAAAAAACTTAGCTATTTAACCCCAGAAGAAGTGTTTAAGAAAAATTGCACTTTGGATTAGAATCCTAACTGCCTAAAACAAAAAAACACCCAAAAGGCGAAGGTCTGGCGGTAGAGATATCTTCGTTTTTGAAAAATCAAACGACATAACGAAGATATCTCTACCATAATATGTTATATAAAAGAGCTGGCTCCCCCGACCTGGAATTGAACCAAGCCACAACATGGTTAGCGACCATGCACTCTACCGTTGAGCTACGGAGGAAACCGATAAATAAAATATATCAAATTAACTCAACCTTGTCAAACTTTTTTACGGTAACTACTCACCCATTTGAAGTCAAATATGGGGTCAAATATGGGCTCAGAGTTATCTTCAACCCCATACGATTCCTGCATAAGACTGTGCCACTCTGGAGTAGCAATGTCTTATGCAGAAACAGGTTTTTGATGTAATTGCTCACTTTAACCCTTCACCATTAATGGTGAAGGGTTAACTTCCTCAAAACTCCATACTCTTTAATATGCTATCGCATATTAAAGAGTATGGAGTTTATATACAGTAACAACAAAATCCCACCCCCTCCTTAATCCTCCCCCTCCCTAAGGGAGGGGGAGGAGGGCTCGGGCTCTGGACTCGGCTCGCGGGAGACGGCTTCCCTCTCCCCCTTCAGCAGAGGAGGGAGATTTAGAGGGGGGGGTTTTTAGGTTCCTCCCCCTCTGGAGGGGGAGGATTAAGGTGGGGGTTCCTCGAGCCAAGCCATGAGTCATCCTGAGGTAATCCGAAGGATCTCCTTCACTTCAAATGCGGTGGCAGTTACTTTATTTATTTTTTAATTTTTTACGAAAAATGTTTTTAAAACTAAATTTACCATTTTCAGAAACCAACTTAAAACCTAAAAGCCCAGCCCCGACAAAAATAAGCCAAGAGCCAGGAGTAAATGGTGTTACTAAAGCCAAAATTCCGATAATAATTAAAGTAACACCAATGATTTTTTTGAAAACTTTATTCATAGTTTATTTTTTACTACCTAAGGTGGGATGGACGTGTACAGAGGCGCCCTTGACAAAACATTTAATGATTTGCTATAATAAAAATGCCTGAATACGTACCTTTATGGACGGTGTTCTAAAATTATTTTTAGAAATAGGGACAGCCAGCCGTAGCCTCTTTATTTTTATATAAATGCTTATGCTGGATTTGCCTCGACCAGACATCGGGGATTTTTTTTATTCTAATTTTGTTAAAATTTTCTTTACTAAAAAACGATTAAAAATTGGCTTGGCATAAGATTGCCCTTCTTCATAGTCTCTGACAAAACCAGCCAAAGCGTCAGCTAAGCGAACCAAGGGGCTTGATTCATCCTTAATTCCTCTAACTTTCTTGTATTTCACACCCAACTGACGTAAACCAACTTTTGTACGTTGACGTTCTTTTTCATTAAGACCATCTATAATAATAGTTGCCTCATAAGGCTTTTTTGCTTTTACTCCAATGGCTTTTGCAATAGTGTATGTTGTTAAGGAAGTATATTCTTTTGTAGTTTTATATATAGAATAAAAAATACTGCTTTTAATTTCTTTTATATCCAAAACCGCTTCTAAATAATCGACCCTTTGTTCAAATGATACTCCATGCCATTTAATTTTTTTTCCTATCATATCTTCTATTTTTAAAAGTTCTTTTTCTATTTTTTCTTTCGAAATCTTATTTGTTATTACTACTGTAACCAAAAACAAAACTCCTTTTGTATCCTGCCCTGATTCATCCACAAAACAATAAAGTTTTTCTTTTAAAATTCTTGTCATTATTTCAGTTTACCTTTCTTCATCACTTTTATCAACAAAAAATGGACGATATTGAGATCGCCCCTTATACTACTTGTAACTACTCGCCTATCTGAAGCGGAATATGACTTACACACTTCACTCAATTACCATTCTAACATATTCTAATAAAAGGAATAAACCCCACACCCTAGGGTGTGTTTTATAATCTTTATATCCTCCAAGTCCACATCAAACACCTCCCCTATTAATGGTTAGACTATATAAATTGATTCAATGAACAAATTAAAAACACTTAAACTCAAACTTTCTTTTATTTTAACACAAACACATCTAAAACAAAAAACAAACTTTCGTTCGTCTTTTATTCGTGTGGACTCGGGGAGAGTCGAACTCCCGATCTCTACTTTGCAAAAGTAGCGCTTTAACCAACTAAGCCACGAGCCCATTGTTTTATTGTTTTTCACAAAAACTTACGTGATAATTGTTTTTAAGTAGTTGCCGGGGCAATTTTTAACGCAAAATCACAGATTTTGCTAAATTGCCCGTTCAAGACAAGCCATTGTCTTGTCTCGCTTCGCTCGACCCCGGGGAGTTTTTTAACGCTCCGCCGGAGGCTCCGCTAAAACTCCCGTCAAAGCCAATCAATTTGGCTTTGACCCCAACTAAGCCACGAGCCCATTAAAAGAATACTAAATATAGTAAATATCTTACCACAAAAAAACTAATTTGTGAAGCCATCTGTTAAAAATCCGCAGACGCTACCATGTTCCTTTTGGATGGGTATCTGAATTACGCGTGCTATAAACACAATAGTTTGCTCCAGTTGTTTCCAGGCGAGCACAAAGTTCCCATTCACAGCTACTGACTAAACAACCACTCTGTCCATTGCCAGAAGGCTCATACCAATTTTTGTACTCCTGGCATTTTATTTATTCTAATTTATCTTTCTAAAATTTTTCTTGTCTCTGCATTATGCTTCACTGCTATGTAGCAGTGAAGCATAATGCAGATGGAAAATATTTTACAAAACTATAAAACTATTTGGCGACTAAATTGATATGTTCTTGCAAGCCATCGGCATAGTGCTGTTGGATGAGTGCACTTGGTAATGCCTCGTTGTAAATCCGAACTTCGTCAATTTTCCCTCTAAAACGCTCACTTCTTGTGGCGCCTGTATAGTAGCTGCCAATTCTTACGGATGAGCTTCCTGAAGCAATCTTGCCAGTATAATTGAACGAACATCCAACTTTACTGTTGATATATACAGTGCCTTTAGTGCCATTGTAGGAAAAAGCAAGATGGGTCCATTTGTTTAATTGCACTTCAGTTTTGCCAGCTGGTGTAGTACATACCCGCCAAGCACCGCCTGCATGAACATAGCCCTGAATGCGCCCTGTATAGTAATAGAACCGCAAAATATACTGAGCTGGATATCGCTTATTAACAACATTTGCATAATACTGATAAGCAATTGGATAAACCCATGCCTCTATCGTAATATAGTCAGGATTTAATATGGAGTCGTTTGGTATATTTACATAGTCATTGCTCCCGTCAAAATTCAAAGCACCATTCACTATGCCTTCAGTCCATGTAGGCCCATTCTTAAGGGTGCCATCATTTTGATCAGTCCATCCATCTCTGGCTACAGTGCCAGACCCATCATCAAAAGACCACGCCCCTATCATGCTCATTTGTAAAGCGCCTCTTAAGCTGTCTGAAAACCCCCAGCCCTGCGCAAGCCGCGCTCTTTCTTGCGCCTCTGGAAACTGAACCATAACAACACTCGCTAACAAACCAATGATAGCAATAACAATCAAAAGCTCTACCAAAGTAAAACCGGATGAATAATTCTTGCTATTCAAAAATCTATCTTTTCTGCTATGCTTGTAACTTATCCTTGTTTTAATTTTAAATACCATAAAATTTTACAACTATTTTTCTATAACTCTGGCACTAAATATTCGTATTCTGGTGCTGTATCAGGTGGCTCGTTTTCCTCTGGTAAACTCAATTCTTCTGGAGTAAGCTGAATTTTAGGCACCCTGGTCTTGCTAAAATAGTATGCCATACTAATAATAGTGAGACCGATGATAATGATAAATAATATAAACTCTACTTTGATCTTCTTATCCATCATACCCCATTTGGTTGCAAGCGAACTAAAAAACGATACTTTTTCAATTTCTATTGTTTCTTGCTCCTGTTGAGGTGAACCCACAGCTGTCTCCCCTTGCGGAGTTTCTTGCGGAGTTTGCTGGGCTGATTTGCCTAACTCGCGATAATCAATTTTTTTTACTCCAGGCATATTTAGTATCTATTTATTTTAGTTTACCATTTTTTATTTCTTTTTCCAAACTGTGGGCGATCGAGGATTCGAACCTCGGACCTTCCCCTTATCAGAGGGACGCTCTAACCGACTGAGCTAACCGCCCATTCTTTTATATTAAGAACCTCGCCTGCTCGCGAGCACATTGTAATCGCCAAAGTATAGATATACATTATTCGATTATAACAAAATTATATAAACCAATCAAACGCTCTAAGCCCCGCCAGCCCAGAAGGGCTGGCGGGGCTAGTGTTTTCCAATTTAGTTTCTCTAAGCTGCTTCGAGTAGTC